>NZ_JALBUR010000003.1:0-123082 GCF_033971865.1 Grylomicrobium aquisgranense
TTGAACAGATTCCATTTACCTGTGCGGAGATCCCAAAGCTTAAAATGCCAATTAACCTCTATGAGGCATATAGCTCATGATATTTTGGTGTTTACAGCCTCATCAACTAAATCTTTGAAAATAGCGTAATAGAAAAAAAGGATCAAAAGAAATGGCTGGCACTGTTATCTGTGATTTTCATATCCATTCCCGGTTTTATTACCATTGTCTGCAGTAGAATCGATCAATACCGTGATTTTTCATTCCCCTCAATATTGCTTCTTTATGTATTCATATGTCTTGCCATTGCGTTGCTCGCCGGGTGTCTTGCAAAGTATCTCTTATTCACGCGTATCCTGGAAAACGTGTAAAGGTAAAATGTCCGCAATCGTTAGTATTGGGCATTTCATTGCAATATAGTTTCGCTCAATACCATAAAAATTGCCTGAATAACCGAAACGGATGAATTCTAATACCCGGTTTACAATCTGCGATTAAAAGTAACTTGCTTTCAACGGCACACTTCCAGATGATGCGGAAAGCCATGACTTGCGGAAACGACCTGCAGGCCGGCATTCTGCATCTTTTTCAAATAGGAAAGCTGTTCTTTGGTAATGACTTCCCCCGGCACAAGAATGGGAATGCCAGGCGGATAGGCAAAGACGGCTTCTCTTGCAATTCTGCCAATGGCTTTGTCTGGCTCTGCATTTTCAGCCTCTTTTTCCATAGCCTGCGATGGTGATAGTGTACCGGTAGTAATGGTATCTGGCAGTGAGATTGGATTCTGGTGATCTTCCTGTGCTTTCAGTTCTGCATCAATTTCCAGCAGTGCTTTTTCCAGCCGGTGGAATCCTTCTCTGGTATCGGCAACACTTGTCATGGCAAGTACGGCATCCATGCGGGTGTATTCTGTTTCCAGATGATACGTTTCCCGCAGTATCTTTGAAAGCGCTGGCCCGGTGATACTGGTGCCCTTTGTACTGATCAGGATCTTGCCAGGATCAAAGTCATAGAATCCAGGATGATTTTCTTTTGCATCGCTGCCATGGCAGAGGATATGCAGGTGCTGCAGACTTTTCATTTCCTGATCAAAACCGGTTAATCTTTGCCAGTATGCATCAAACAATTCTCTGCCATGGTCCTTCATCAGATGAATGCACTGATCACAGCTGCATACCAGTATATAGCTTGGTGAGCTGGTCTCTTCCACCGCAATCATTCTTCTGATCGTATTGGGATCCATTCTGTCTGAGCACACATGTAATATGGCAGTCTGTGTTAAGCAGGGAAGCGTTTTATGCAGACTCTGCACAACGACATCCGCCCCTGTTTCAATGGCACTCTTTGGGAATCTGTGATCTAAGGCAAGATGGGCGCCATGGGCTTCATCAATCAACAGTCTTGCCCTGTGTCTGTGGACAATGTCAGCGATCCCGCTGATATCTGACAATACACCTTCATAGGTTGGCGATACCAGGATGACAAGAGCAATGTCAGAATGTTCCTGGAAGGCCTGCTGGATCTGCTCTGGCTGGATGGAGGCACAGATGCCATCCCTGTCCATTTTGGGCCAGAGATAAATGGGATCTAATTGTGCAAGGGCAATGGCATTGTAGATTGAGATGTGGCAGTTTCTTGCCACAAGTACTTTCTGATGCGGCTTTGAAAGAGCAAGTACAGACGCGATCAAAGCACCAGTAGAGCCATTGACCGTATAAAAAGAGTATCTGCTGTGAAACAGCTCTGCGGCCAGCTTCTCGGAATCTTGAATCCATCCTGCTTTGTCATCTGGATTGTGCAGATCATCGAGATCTGTGATTTCAGTAGAATCAAACATGTACGGATTCATCATGCGTATCAGCTCTGTATTGCGCTTATGCCCGGGCATATGAAACGGATACATATCTCCTTTGGCATAACGTATGTAATTGTCATAGAGTGTCATGGGTGCCTCCTTTTGGTGCAGGTTTGTTTGGATCGTGTACAATAACACAGGAATTGAGGTGGAACATGTTACTGTCTTTGGAAAATGCCAGTTTTAAATATAATACCGAACCGATTCTGGATCATGTGAACTTTGTTGTCAATGACCGTGACAAATGGGGTGTGGTTGGCAGAAACGGTGCCGGCAAGAGTACGTTTCTTGCCGTGATGGCTCAGAAGCAGAAGCTGGATACGGGTGAGATCACAGCAAAGAAGGATCTGGTGATTTCCTACTGCCCGCAGGCAAGTGAGTTTCCTTCAGGCAGAACAATCTTTCAGACGGTCCAGGATGCATTGAAAGAGAAGGTGGAGGATTACCAGATTCAGTCCATTCTGAATAAGCTTGGTCTGACAGATTATGATGCCATGACAGATGTATTGTCAGGCGGTCAGAAGAAGCGCCTTGCGCTGGCCATTGCTTTGATCAGGAAGGCAGATCTCTATCTTCTGGATGAGCCGACCAACCATCTTGATCAGCAGATGATTCTCTGGCTGGAGAAGTATCTGATGAAATCGGACAAAGCCGTGGTACTGGTCACCCATGACCGCTATTTCCTTGCCAGGATTACCAATCACATTGTTGAAGTAGACAGGGGACATCTCTACTGCTATACAGGGGATTATGCGGATTATCTGGAACAGCGTGAAATCCGCAGGGAACAGGCCGAAGCTTCCCGGGCCAAGCGGGAAAACTACCTGCGCCATGAAATTGCATGGATCCGTGCCGGAGCCCAGGCAAGAAGCACAAAACAGAAGAGCAGAATCCAGCGGTATGAAAAGATTGCCGCGATCAAAGATCCTGCTCAGGAACAGACACTGCAGTTACAGGCTGGTGTTACCCGTCTTGGCGGCAATACAATCCTGCTGGAGGATGTTTCAAAGGCATATGGAGATCATGTGCTGTTCTGTCATTTCAGCTATGAAGTGCAGCATCATGACCGCATTGGCATCATTGGTCCCAATGGGTGCGGCAAAAGCACACTGTTAAAGGTCATTGTCGGCCAGATCAGACCGGATACAGGTACGGTGCGCATTGGTGAAACGGTGAAGATCGGCTATTTTGCCCAGCACAATGAAGTGTTCAAAGAGGATGAACGGGTCATGGACTATTTGGAATCCTTCGGCCATACGATCACAACCGCAGATCATGAAACCATTACAGCCAGCCAGATGCTGGAAAGATTCCTGTTTCCTAAAGAAAAGCAGTATCAGCCGATCAAAAAGTGCTCTGGCGGTGAGAAGAGAAGACTGTATCTCTGCAGTATCCTGATGCAGTCTCCGAATATTCTGATTCTGGATGAACCGACGAATGACCTCGATACCGATACGCTGACCATCCTGGAAAGCTTTCTGCAGGATTTCCCGGGTGCGGTATTAGCTGTATCGCATGACCGTTATTTCCTGGATCGGATTGCAGAAAGACTGTTTGTTTTTAACAATGGCACGATTGAAATCCATCAGGAAAGCTATTCTGATTATCTGGATGCACAGGCGGCGGAAAAGAGTGAAGAGAAAGAAAAGAATAAGGAAGTGCGAAAGGTTAGTGCACCCAAGCCGTCCAACCGTCTGAGCTATATGGAAAAGAAAGAGCTGGAGAAGCTGGAAAAAGAGATTCCAGGTGCAGAGCAGAACGTCAGGGATCTGGAAGAGCAGCTGAACAATGCTACTGACTATCCTGAGATCCAGAAGATCAGTGCCGATCTGGAAACAGCCCGCAGTCAGATGGATGAGATGGAAGAACGGTGGATGGAACTGTCTGAGAAGGCAGAAAACTGAATAAAAAAAACAACAGATGATACGCTCCATTAAAAGCGATGATCTGTTGTATCTTGCTTATCGTGTTTCCCGGATGATCTGGCACAGTTTGTCCACATCTTCTTTTGCTGTGGACCAGCTTGTCGCAAAGCGGATCACAGCATGTGTTTCATCATACTTCTCCATGTAGCTGTAGACTGCTTTCTGGCCTAATGTCTCCAGTTTATCATTTGCAATGACGAAGAAGATCTGGTTGGTTGGGGAGTCGAAGTACAAGCTGTATCCATCTTTGACAAGTTCCTGCTTGATCTGGTCTGCATACTGAACCGCATTTTTACCAATGTGCATGTAGAGATCATCTTTGAACAGCTCATCAAACTGGATGCCGAGCAGCCATCCCTTGGCAAGCAGGGCTCCATCCTGCTTGATGATTGTAAAGAAGTGCGGAATCAGATGGGGATCCGGGATGACAACGGCTTCACCAATGAAGGCACCGCACTTGGTGCCGCCGATGTAGAACACATCACACAGTCTGGCCAGATCAGAAAGTGCTACATCATTTTCCTCTGCGGCCAGGGCATAGGCCAGTCTTGCCCCGTCCACATATAAAGGCAGATGATACCTATGGCATACAGCACTGATCTCTTCCAGTTCCTTTCTGGAATATAGCGTGCCAAACTCGGTCGGCTGGGAGAGATAGACCATGCCCGGCATGACTATGTGATCATGGTTATCATCCTGTTCATATTCCTGCATGCATGCTTCAATCTGAGCTGCGCTGATCTTGCCGCATTTTCCCTGAAGCGGAAGTACCTTATGGCCGGTATGCTCGATGGCACCGGCTTCGTGTACACTGACATGACCGCTGTCTGCCGCAATCACACCTTGATATGGCTTCAGCAGCGCCCCGATGACAACGGCATTGGTCTGGGTGCCGCCGGCAAGAAACTCTACTTCCGCATGCCTGCAGTCACATGCTCGGCGAATATGTTCCTTGGCCTGTGCACAGATTTCATCCGTGCCATATCCTGGCATCGCTTTCTCGTTCGAGGCTGCCATAGCCGCAAGAATGGCGGGATGGGCACTGTTTTGATAATCAGAAGCCATCATGATCTTCTCGTTTCTTTCCATAGGAGATCTCCTTTTTCCTGTAAACAGTTACATAGTAGTATTCTTGCCGCCGTCACACAAGCATCTTTGCGGCAGGAGGAGAGATGCAATCATATCTGGCGTTTTTGAGTGCCCAGACGCAAAATGAAAGCAGATAAAGGAGATAATAGTATGTATCGCTTGATTGCATGTGATCTGGATGAGACATTGTTACGGAAAGACAAGACGGTTTCAATGGGAAACCGGAAGGCCATTGCGGATTTTGAGGCTGCCGGCGGCATCTTTGTGTGTGCAACCGGCCGGCCGTTCTGGACGGCGGAAGGCACACTGAAAGAGATCGGCCAGTACAGGCGGTCTGGCTCTTATGTAATCTCGTTCAATGGCGGTGCCATTACCCGCAATGAAGATGACAGGCTGCTCTTTTTTGCAGGAATCAGCTGGGACCAGGCAAATGGTCTGTTTACCAAAGGAAAGCAGTACAATGTCTGCCAGCATATCTATACTCTGGATACGGTATGGGCATACAACATGAATCCTGGTGAAGTGGATTATCTGAATGGCAGACAGGCATTTACCGAGTTTGATCATGATGACTTGTCTTTTCTGAAAGGGCAGGACATCGTCAAGTGCCTGTATGAAAACACAGATACTGACTATCTGCACAGGATTGCCAAAGAACTGGAACCCATGACAGCAGACATGGATGTCAGCTATTCCTCCAACCGCTATCTGGAATTCAATAAGAAAGGCGTCAATAAAGGCACCGGCCTTCAGCACCTTGCCAGCATTCTGGACATAGATATCAAGGACACCATTGCCATCGGTGATAATTACAATGATCTGAGCATGATCCAGGATGCCGGTCTTGGTGTGGGTGTTGCCAACACGGTGGAAGAAATGAAACCATTGTGCGATGTCATTACGGAACATACCTGTGAGCAGGATGGCGTGGCGGAAGTGATCTACAAGTATGCACTGAAGAAGTGATCATAGCAAAAAAGGGCAGAGCCCTTTTTCTTATGCCTTCCAGATCATCTTCAATAATGTGACAGGCTTAATCTTCTGACCATACATCAAGACACCGGTACGGTAGATCTTGGCGGACAGTTTGCCAACCAGGAAGACCGAGATGATCAGGATGCCGATGGAGATCATGATTTCCCATGCAGGTACCGTGGTCATGGCAATTCTTGTGAACATGACCATTGGTGAGGTGAACGGGATGTACGAACATACCTTGATGAAGGTGTTGTCGAGGTTGCCGGATGACATGGAGAACATGGCAATCATGAAGCAGATGACTAGGATCATGGTGATTGGCGTGATGGCTGTGCCAAGGTCTTCGATGCGGGATACGGTGGAACCGATGGCGCCGAACAGAAAGGCATAGATCAGCAGTCCCAGCAGGAAGAAGATGATCATATAGCCAAGCAGTGATCCGGGAATGTTGAAGATGGATGAAAGCAGAGGACTGCCTGCCCAGACGGACCTGTTCAGCTTTGCAAAGAGAATAGCAGAACCGAAGATGACGGTGATCTGGAAGATACCGGCAATACATGCTGAGATGACTTTGCCAAACATCAGTGAAGTCGGCGAAGCACTGGAGATCAGTAATTCCATTGCGCGGGAATCTTTTTCGGCCGCTACTCTTGAGGCAACCATCTGTCCATACATGGCAATGACGGTATACAGTGCCATGACCATGATATAGGCATAGATGAAGGAAGTGGACATGTCTGCACCAAGATTGACAATATCATGAGAGGCACTCAATGACAGGATCGCACCTGCCTTGGCAGCAGACACATTCTCTTCTTCCAGTGCTTTCTGCTGCAGGGCAGTCGTGAAGATGCCGTCGAATGCTTCTGTATTGGCATCATACATGGACTGGTCCTTGACATAGTAGGTATACCGGGAAAAGTCAGCCGCATTGATCATGACAGCGCCATCCAGCTCTTCATCTTTGACTTGTTTCTGCAGCGTGTCCGCATCATCTGTGACAAACTGTACATCATCGGTCGGCAGTGCTTTTGTGATCGCAGACTGGATCGCAGTGACATCCGTCTGATTCATCGTATCCCAGTCAGCACTGACGGCAATCGTATTATTGCTTAAGGAAGAAGGTGTCAGGATGGTCTTGATGAGCTTTGGCACAAACATGATCAATGCCATGATGATCACCGCAATGATGGTCACAGCTTTGAATGCCTTGGAGGAAAAGATTTCTTTCAGCTCAAAGCGCAGAATGATTCCAAACTGTTTCATGCCTTGGCCTCCTTTCCAGCATAGTCCACAAAGATATCTGCCAGTGTCGGCATCATGATGCGCATCTCATCCAGATCATAGCTTTCACTCAGTTCCTGCATCAAAGCATGCTTGTCAGCTTCCTGTTCCATCGTGATGACGGCACCATCTGTCTCAAACGGCTGTGCGTCATACTTCTCAATAATCTCGCTGATATTCTGACTGCGCACAAGCAGCCTGTTCTGCGGATAGGAAGCACGGATATCACGCAGAGATCCGGCAAGTACAATCTTTCCATCCCGCAGGATGGCAATGTCATTGCAGAACTCTTCAATATAATTCATCTGATGGCCGGAGAATAACACAATCTTTCCACGGGCAATCTCTTCCCGCACAGCATCTTCCAGCACCCGGGCATTGACCGGATCCAGACCCGAGAACGGCTCATCCAGAATAACAATGTCCGGATCATGAACCAGTGCGGTAATCAAGGCCGTCTTCTGCTGGTTGCCCTTGGAAAGGGTATCCAGCTTCTTATTTGCATATGCATCCAGGCCAAACTTTTTCAGCCATGCCATACACTGCGCCTTTGCATCAGAATATGCCATGCCCTTCAGCTGTGCAAAATAAATTAGCTGATCCAGAATCTTCTTCTTTGGATAGAGCCCCTTTTCCTCCGGCAGATAGCCAAACCTGATTTTTGTTCGATCAATCGGCTTTCCATCCAGCAGAATCTCACCGCCATCCGCGGGGAAAAGATCCAGCAGGATACGGATTGTTGTCGTCTTGCCGGCACCATTGCGGCCAAGCAGTCCTAAAGCACTGCCGCTTTCTGCCTGCAGACACAGATCCTTCAGTACCTGTTTGCCGGTAAAGGACTTCTGCAAATGTGATATGGTCAGTTTCATCAGACAATCTCCTGTAAGTGTCTATATTATACAGGAGATGACACAGTCTATTGATTAAGAATGCGTAAAGGTATGGTAAAGAAAAAGAAAACAAGCTCAGCGCTTGTCTTCCAGGTATGCCTGCATGATCAGATTTGCCATGTAGATCAGCGAATATGGATGGCTGGCCTTGTCCAGGCGGGATGGATACGGCACAAATAAACTTGTCAGATTTGGATACATGTTTTTCCCGCCGCTGATCATGATCACCGGGGCATGGATGTGCAGATTTTTTGTCTCATTGATGTCAAAGTAGCTGCCGGTATAGCTGAACAGAATGATCAGTTCATCTTTTCCTGCTGCTTTGATGCATGCCATCTGCTGGGTATGGGAAAACAGAGTCGCTGCATCCTTACCCGCAAGGCAGAGATCATCCGCAAGACAGATCGCGGCTGCCTCCGCTTTCATCAAGCCAAACACCCAGATTTTCTGATAGCGGGCAATGGCCTTTGCACACTGCTTCACTGCCTGCATGTTTACAGTACTGGCCAGCCTGATGCCGGCTGCAATCTCTTCCTCTAACACAATTCTGGCATCCTGATCCACCTTTTTCACAGGCTCCGGCTTGTCCAACCCTTCTTTGAGCATGTCCCGCAGAGAGGAAAAGTCTTCAAAGCCAATATCTTTGACAAAGCGGGAAACAGATGCGATGCCGACATGGGCACCATCCGCAACTGCCCTGATGGAAAGCTGGTCAGGATCTGACTGGTGCAGCAGCCAGCGGGCAATCGCCGCATTGGCGGAATCCGGCTTTTCACTGGCAATTTCATTCAGCAGAATAACAGCTGGCTTTCCATAGATCATGACAATTTCCTCCTGCTTTCATCTTACCTTCACAAGGTCTGTTCAGCACATGGAATATGAATGTTTTCCACAATCTGGAAATATCGCATGATCTGTGTTTTGATGCATATTCTTACATGTGCAGCAGGGAGGCAAAGAGGAAATGAAGAAAACAGTTTTGATATTACCCGATGGATGTGAAGAAGGAGAAGCACTGACAATTGCGGATGTGCTGCGCAGGGCAGAGATTGACTGTAAAATGTGTGCGCTTGAAAACAGAGAAGTTACCGGTGCATGGGGCAATGTGATCAAAGCAGATCGGGTGTTAAGCAGAGCGGATGAAGCGGCGGATATGATCATTCTGCCTGGTGGATACAAGGGTGCAGAGAATATGTGTGCAGACAGGCAGCTGCAGGAAATGCTGCAGCAGATGAACAGAGAAGGGAAGATCATTGCAGCAATCTGTGCGGCACCGTTGGCTCTTGAGAAGGCAGGGGTTCTGAAGGGCCATTGCTATACGAGCTATCCCGGGATCAGGGACAGGCTGACGGATGGAACATGGCGTGATGAACTGGTTGTCAGTGATGGCAATCTGATTACTTCACAGGGGCCGGCTCTGGCATGGCGGTTTGCCTATGCGCTGGTACAGGCACTGGGAACTGATCCAGAGGCAGTGAAACAGAGAATGGTGTATGACAAGGCATTTGATGAGAAAGGAGAGCAGGCATGAAGAAGGCAGCGGTATTGATGATGGAAGGCTTTGAAGAAAGTGAAACTGTACAGATTGTGGATCTGCTGCGCCGGGCTGGTGTGACTGTTGCAAAGTTCTGCTTTCATGAGGATCTCTGGGTGCATTCCATGCAGGGAATGGATATCAGGGCAGATGAACCATTTGATGCTGAAAAGGCAAAGGACTGTGACATCATCATTGTGCCTGGCGGCAGGACATCCTGGACGAAACTGATGGAAAACAGTGAGGTTATGGATACTCTGTGCTGGTTCAATGATCACAATAAGCTGATTGGGGCAATGTGTTCCGGGACAAAGGTTGTCCATGCGGCAGGTGTCATGAAAGGAAAGACCGTTACCGGCTATACCGGCTATGACAAAGTTCTGACAGATGGAAACTTTGTGGATGCCCCGGCAGTATGGGATCACAACCTTGTTACCTCACAAGGGCCGGCAACGCCATATCCCTTTGCCTTCAGGATCATGGAGGCACTAGGCATTGATCCTTCCCCTTTGAAGCAGCGCCTTTTGTATCACAAAGCAGGCGGCAGATAAATAAAAGAACCCGGCATGACTGCTGCCGGGGTGCGAATGTAAAAATCTTTGACAGTCTGTTCTTCTGCAATGCCGGAAAACCATGATGAATACAGGTGATCTGGCTTTTTCTGATAGAAGAAAAGTGTAGTATGTGAAAGTCAGGATGAAAAAGATTGCAGAGAGCAGAACAAAAGAAGAAATGGCGGTCTCAAACAGAGTTCTGCTATAGGCAGGCAGAATATTTCAGCTTATCATTAGTGTAATAAGGAGATGGAAGCGATGGAATTTGATCTGCAGAAAAGACAGTGTTACTGGTTCAATGAGATTGCAAAGATTCCGCATGGTTCCCGCAATGAAAGAGAGATTTCTGACTTTGTGGTGCAGTTTGCCAGAGATCATGGATTTCCATGGCATCAGGACAAAGCATACAATGTCACAATTGACAAGCCTGCCAGCAAGGGGTATGAAAATGCATCTGTGCTGATTCTGCAGGCGCATATGGACATGGTATGTGAAAAGACAGCTGACAGTGATCATGACTTTACCAAGGATCCGCTGGATCTGTATGTGGATGGCGATTTGTTAAAAGCAAAAGGTACCACCCTTGGTGCAGATGATGGCATGGGTGTGGCCTATATGCTTGCTATTCTGGAGGATGACAGTCTTGCCCATCCGCCGCTGGAATGTATCTTTACAACGATGGAGGAAATTGGTCTGCTGGGAGCGGAAAAGCTTCATAAAGAAGATCTGCACGGGCATCGGCTGATCAGTCTGGATGGCGGTGGGGAAGTGGTTACGGCTGCTTCCTCTGCCGGCGGCTGTGATGTGAATCTTGACTATGACATGCATATGGCAGAAAACAGTGATCCTGGTTATGTTCTGCATGTATATGGCCTGCAGGGTGGTCATTCCGGTGGTGAAATTCACAAAGAGCGCGGCAATGCCAATATCCTTGCCGCAAGAATATTGGAAGAAGCACAGTGCAATGGCATCAGGGTGAATCTTGTATCACTGGAAGGCGGCAGTAAGGATAATGCCATTACCCGAGAGGCAGAATATATCTTTACAACACCTGCAGATGTATCCTGCCTGCAGGCATCTGTGGAAAAAAGTGCAGCAGCGATCAGGGAAGAGTTACGCATCAGTGATCCTGGCTTTATGGTTGATTGTAAGCCGGATTCAAAGCCTTTGCAGCACGCAGATGACGACTCTTCTGCAGCCCTGCTGGATATGATCTATCTGATGCCGGATGGCTTCCAGCATCGTTCTCTGGCCATTGAAGGGCTGACCCTGACATCATTGAATCTTGGTATTGTTCATACGGACGGAAACAAGGTACACATGCAGACACTGATCCGCTCGGCCCTGGAAAGCGGGGTGGATAACCTGATTGGCATTCTGCAAAGATTATCAGAGCGGCTTGGCATCAGAATGGAAGTTTCTGCAAGGTATCCTGGATGGAATTATGCTGAAGTCAGCCCGATGCGGGAAAAGTATGCCAAAGTGGCAGCTGCCCATGGCAGAAAGCTGGAAGTCATAGCGGGACATGGCGGCCTGGAGTGCGGTATTTTCAAGGGACTGGATCCGGAAATGGATATCATTACGTTTGGGCCGATCGCACATGGTGCCCATACACCGGATGAGGAACTTGACCTGGCATCCTTTGACAGAGCATATGAAATGCTGAAAGAGATCATTGCCCTTTGCAAGGACTGATATGGCCAGAGAATATTCGTTTACTGCCATCCTGCATGAGATTCCTGACAAGGGCGGTGCCTACATCATCTTCCCCTATGATATTCGCAAGGAGTTTGGCAAAGGCAGAGTCAGAGTCCACGCTTCATTTGACGGCATCCCCTATGATGGCAGTATCGTCAATATGGGCGTCAAGGATGAACATGGCAAGATCTGCTACATCATCGGTGTGCTGAAATCCATCCGGAAACAGTTAGGCAAAAAGGATGGTGACAGCATACAGGTAAAGATTACGGCATAGTAAAAAGCGCAGGAGCTTAACCGCTTCTGCTTTTTTAACATGCTAGAATGTTCCAGACATATTTTCTATGCCCCATTCACACAGACTATAGACCACTTTCTTCAGTGTCTTTCCGCGCTCTGTCAGGGAATACTCCGGCTTTGGCGGCACCACCGGATATACTTCGCGGTGAATCAGTATGAAAGCAATTCGCTGCATCCTGCCGATCATGTGATTCCCTTCTGCCAGGCCCATGACATTGTCGTTCAGGCATGGGGACCACTAGGCCAGGGACAGGGCGGTCTGTTCACAAATCCCATCGTGACACAGATCAGTGGAAAACATCACAAAACACCTGCCCAGATCATCCTGCGCTTCAGCCTGCAGAAAGGCATTGGCATCATTTCAAAATCCGTTCATCTGGAACGCACGAAACAGAATCTTGATTTAGTTGCGGCGCATACCCCGTTTATAGCAACACATGTCGTTTAGGCGGGGCTAGCCGCATTTCTTCTTCCTGCATGACGGTGATATCCTTCATTATCACGCTTTCCCTGTTCCTGAATATAAATTCTTATTGCTTCTTCTGTAGCATCGGATACGGTACTCAGGAAGTAGCTGTCAGACCAGAATGGATCATTCCAATCATATTTTTCCAATGCAGACGAAAACTCTTTTCGCAGCAGACGGGAAGTAACGGTTTTATAATTATTCACCAATTTAGAAAGCTGCGTCTGCGGAGATGCTTCAAAAAGAAGATTCACATGATCTTTATCTGTGTTAATTTCCAGAATCTGGCATTTCCAATCGTCTTCTATCACTTTGTGGCTGATCTGGATCAGCCGATTCGAGAGTTCTCCTGTGAGCACTGGATGCCTGTATTTTGTAACGACAACTAAATTGTACTGAAGCTTGTAGATTGCGTGCCTGTTCTTATGATATTCAGTGTAATAGTCCATATTAATGACTCCTTCTGCATAATATTACCGCTAAATATGTTGTACTGTACATAGAAGGAAATAAACCATGCAGGTTGTTGGCAGCTATGGTGTGCGTATTCGGGATGACTATGATGCACTGAAAAGAACAGCAGATCTCTTTTCGAATGCCATTGCCGATCTTGTCCGCCCTGCACTTGAAAATTGGAAAACCTTTGTGAAGAAAATACCTCGCAAAGGCGTCAGAGAATGCTTGAATGCATGATTCATTCTTCTGATGGGTTCTCTTCATCCGACTCCTTCGATCAGAGGTTCCCAAAATTTCCATCCTATTATCGCAGAGCTGCTATTACACAGGCACTTGGCGTCGTTTCTGCTTATCAGTTAGCACTGAAGAACTGGAAGGAAAACGGCCGCAAAGGAGAAGTGCCAAAGCTGGATTCTTGCAGTCATCGGATGCCGGCATTGTATCGCGGCAACACATACAAGCCGGTAATAGACAAAGAAACCGGCGAAGTGCTGCCTTATGCAGCAAAGATCAAGGTGTTCCGCAATAACGACTGGGTATGGGATACCGTTCGCCTATCTAAGACAGATGTTGACTACCTTGGCAAAAGAGGCAGAAACGGAGAAATTTCTGCTCCTGTGTTGGAAAAGAAGCACGGCTGCTGGAATCTGAGATTTGTGGTAACGGAAACTATAGAATTATCCGCAAAGCCTGTATCGGAGCAGAAAATCTGTGCTGTTGACCTTGGCGTAAATACAGATGCAACATGCAGTGTCATGGACTCTAAGGGTACTGTCCTGGCGCGTAAGTTCATTATGCGCGGAAGAGAAAAAGACTCTGTGAACAATGCCCTGCATCGGGTATCTGTATTCCAGTCTCTGCATGGATCACATGATTCCGGACGGCTTTGGAATATTGCAAAACGAAGAAATGCGAATCTTGTACATCAGATCGCGCGGGAGATTGTCAACTTTGCTATTGCGTATGAATGTGATGTCATTGTCATGGAGCATCTGGATACAAAAGGCAAAAAACGTGGCAGTAAGAAGCAGAAGCTTGCCATGTGGAAGCACGCTGACATTCAGAAAACCGTAGAAAGTCTTGCCCATCATTATGGGATTCGTATTTCCCATGTCAATGCGTGGGGTACAAGCCGCCTTGCATATGACGGAAGCGGGCGTGTCAGGCGAGGGAGAGAAGTATCAAAAGATACGCCATATGACGTCTGTGTATTCAAAAGCGGGAAGATCTACAATTGCGACCTTTCCGCCAGCTACAACATCGGAGCCCGTTATTTTATCCGCGGGGTGTTTATGGAATCACCCAATCTTATGACAAAAGTCTCTGGGATTGGGAGTGGAACCCAAAGGACGTTGGCTGACCTATGGAAGATCAACAGGGTCTTGTACCCTCTGCTTCCTGCGACAGTCTGACGATCCCGACATAAGTCTGCGAAACGTTAGTACAGATGGGCACATAAGCTTCGGCTTGTGTGCTGTGCTGTTACCGTATCGTTTGTGTAGACGTAAGTCTGAGGGAACACAAGCCCTCAGAAGCCCCGTCTATAGTGCGTCAGCACTTAGGCGGGGAGGTTCACATCCTGGATTTCTCGCTGTCTGAGACAGAAATGAAGCAGATTTCATCGCTGCAGACTAAGGATGCAAGCTTCCTGCATTCGCCTGACTTTGTTCAGATGCTTTGCAGCAAGTGGCATGCCGCCAGATAACGCCGAAGAACTGTTATCCCTGCACTGCAGAGATGGCAGTTTTTTACGTCTTGGCTGGACATTGCGTCTGGAAGCATCACGGGCTATGATGGTCATACAAGCATCAACAAGGAGAAAGATCATATGGAAGAAGATATCAGAAAGACTGTTGAGAATGTCAGAACATGCAGGCAGAATGTGCTGCCGGCACATTCAGATCATGTGTGGTACCGAAGTGAAGAAGAACTGCAGGCACAGAAGTCATCGTATCGGATGTGCCTCAATGGCATCTGGAAGTGCTGCTATGCAGAAAACTTTGACGGTACACCGGATGGCTTTGAACAGTGTGACTTTGATGTATCAGACTGGGATGAGATTCAGGTTCCTGGTCATATCCAGCTGCAGGGCTATGACAAGCCATCCTACAATAATGTTCAGTATCCATGGGATGGCAGAGAACCGCTGCACATCCTGGAAACACCAGAGAAATACAACCCAGTCATGAGCTATGTCACCTTTTTCACTGTGCCGCAGGCAATGCAGAGCGAAGAAATGCGCATCTCATTTGAAGGTGTGGAATCCGGCATGGCTCTCTGGTGCAATGGCAGCTATGTTGGTTACAGCGAGGATTCCTTTACACCGCATGACTTTCTGCTGAGTCCGTATCTGCATGTCGGCATCAACCGCCTTGCCGTCCAGGTCATCAAGTGGACACCATCCTCCTGGCTGGAGGATCAGGATATGTTCCGCTTCTCCGGGATTTTCCGTGATGTCTGGCTGTACAGCGTTCCCCATGATCACATTGAAGATCTCAAAGTGGAAGGCAGCTGGAACGAGCAGAAAAATATCGGTACGCTTCATACAGAGCTGCAGATATCTCAGCCTTCTGGCTGTACAAGCTGGAAACTGCTGTATCAGGGAAGAGAGATCGCATCCGGGACAGTTGAAAACAAAGAACATGTCAGCTTTGACTGCATCGTGGATCAGCCAAAGCTATGGAGTGCAGAAGCACCCCATCTGTATCAGCTGCTGTTATATACCGGAACAGAATGGATCGTGCAGGAAACAGGTTTCCGTAATATTGAAATCAAGGACAGGCAGATCCTGCTGAATGGAAAACGGGTTGTGTTCAAGGGTGTCAACCGGCATGAGTTTGACTGTGACCATGGCAGAGTGCCAGATCCAAAGCAGATCAGGCAGGATGTGGTTCTCATGAAGCAGAACAACATCAATGCGCTGCGTACTTCCCACTATGCCAATGCACACTGGATTTATGAAGACTGTGACCGGTATGGCATCATGATGATTGCCGAAAACAATCTGGAATCGCATGGTATTTTCGATATGGTTCTGCAGGGTAAGATACCACAGTCTGAGGCACTGCCTGGAGACCGTGAAGAAGTGCTCGATCTGCTATTGGACAGAGTCAACAGCACCTATCAGTGCAATAAGAATCATGTGTCCATCCTGATCTGGTCGGTTGGCAATGAATCCTATGGCGGCAAAGATATCTATGAAATGTCACAGTTGTTCCGCAAGCTGGATCCTCACCGTCCTGTGCACTATGAAGGCATCATGCACGACCGCAGGTACAATGACACATCCGACATGGAATCACAGATGTATACACCAGCTGCCCAATGTGAGCAGTTCCTTCAAAAACATCCTGAAAAGCCGATGATTCTGTGTGAATGTTCCCATTCCATGGGCAACTCTACCGGCGGTCTGCATAAATATATCGAACTTGCCTATCGCAATCCTTTGTTTCAGGGATGTTTTATCTGGGATCTGGCGGACCAGACCATCCGCAGAAAGAATCGCTTTGGACAGGAGTATCAGGCATATGGCGGCGACTTTCTGGAGCGGCCAAATGATGCGGACTTCTCTGCTGATGGCTTACTGACAGGTGAGCACAAACCATATGCCAAGATGCAGGAAGTCAAAGCCGTCTATCAGGACATCACAGCGGTGATCAATAAGGATACGATTCAGATCACAAACCATGCTCTGTTTACCAATACAGATGCGTATGATGCCGAGATTGTGCTGAAACAGGAAGGCATGGTACTGCAGCGGATGCCATTGCACGTATGTGTCAAGCCAGGTGAAACAGCAGAGATTTCCAATCCGATCACAATCCCGGATGCACCGGGTGAATATACAGAAACCATCAGCTGGCAGCTGACGCACGATACGCCATGGAATCCAGAGGGTACAGAAGTCTGCTGGGCACAGGGTGTATTTACAAACAAGATGAAACAGGAGGTGCATGCCGGCAGTCTGAAAGTGATTCATGGTGATTACAACATTGGAGTCATTGGTGATGGCTTTGACTTCCTGTTTGAAAAGAACAAAGGCGGTCTGACATCGTGCCGGACCGGAAACTGTGAATGGCTGGAGGCAGTGCCGCGACTGAACTTCTGGCGGGCACCAACCCAGAATGACAATGGCTATGGCATGCAGCAGAGAATGGGAATGTGGAAACTGGCATCACAATACCAGACAGCCTTCCCAGTGGAAATGTCAGAGGCAGAAAAGCAGGTTTTTGCTGGATATCCAATTGTCAAAGAACAGGACAATTGTGTTTCGATCACATGGAAATACTGGCTGCCTGGTACAGGCGGACAGACAGCAGATCTGACTTATCAGATCTACGGGGATGGCACGGTGCACATGGAGGCAGTCATGGATCCAAAGGAGGGCCTGGCAGACATGCCTGAATTTGGCATTCTGATGAAATGGGATGCGGCCTTCTCACATCTGAAATGGTATGGCCGAGGTCCGGCGGAAACCTATTGTGACCGCAATCATGCAAAGATCGATGTGTATGCCAACGCGGTAAAGGACAATGTGCAGCCCTATATCGTGCCACAGGAAACCGGGAATCATAACGGCACTCGATGGGCCGAAATTTCAGATGAGGAAGGAAACAGAGTCCGCTTGATGTCAATGCAGAAAGACGGCATGGATTTCTCTGCCATTCCGTATACACCTGCACAGTTGGAAGAGGCCAAGCATCCATATGAGCTGCCTGCCAGCAGTTATACCGTTGTGCGCTGCAGCCTGAAACAGATGGGTGTTGGCGGTGATAACAGCTGGGGTGCGCAGCCATTAGAGGAATATCATCTGAAACCAGATCACAGACTGGTCTTTGATATGGCATGGAAAGTGATACCAGCCAGCAGAAAATAGAAGAGGTATCATCTTCCTGCAGTTAAAACAGGATCGTTTCTCTTAAAACAGTAATAAACGATTGCTATCACAATATCGTATTAATGAAGCACCAATGAAGCAGAACGTATCTGATGTGATAGAAGCCTATTATGAATATATGCACGCATGGATGCGGCATATGCCGAATATGCCAGGTCTGTCGGATTGAATGAATCCTGTCTTTCGGTATTGTCAGTGATCTGTGCACATGACAACTGTACGCAGACGATGCTGAAAGAGATGTGCAGCCTTCCCAAGCAGACGATGTATACCGCGGTGACATTCTTTCTGAAGAAGGGATGGATCCAGATGGACGATATGCCGGATGATCGCCGGAACAAGACGATTCACCTGACCAAAAAGGGAAAGAAGGAAGCTGGCAGTATCGTCAAAGCAGTGCGTGGAAGTGAAGAACAGGCAATGTCAGATCTCAGCAGATCAGAACAGAAATAACTGCTTGCTTTAACGGAACGATATGTCAGTGCCTGCAGTCAGGCAGTCCAGGACAGGAGGAAATAAGATGGAAAGCTTTGAATATCAGGCTGGAACAAAAGTGTTGTTTGGCAAGGGGCAGATTGAGCATCTGCCTGAAGAAATTGGAAAATTTGGCAGGAAGGTGCTGCTTTGCTATGGCGGCGGCTCGATCAAGCGCAATGGCATTTACCAGCAGATTTATGATCTGTTGAAAGACTGTGAAATCTATGAACTGGCTGGCATTGCCCCCAATCCCAGAATCACCAGTGTCAAAGAAGGCATTGCCCTCTGCAAGGAACATGGCATTGATGTGGTTCTGGCTGTTGGCGGCGGCAGTGTGATTGACTGTGCCAAAGTTGTAGCAGCTGGGGTGTATTATGACGGTGATCCCTGGAAGATGGTGTCTGAAAACATCCAGACCGAAAATGCTCTGCCGCTTGTCAGTGTGCTGACTCTGGCTGCGACGGGCAGTGAGTATGATGATGGTGCTGTCATCACCAACCTGGATACCAATGAGAAACTTGGCTACGGCAATCCGCTGACCATGCCAAAGGTGTCCATTCTGGATCCAACCTATACGTATACAGTACCGGCAAAGCAGACTGCAGCTGGCTCCATTGATATCATGTCCCATCTGCTGGAACAGTACTTTGGACCAGATAATACATATCTGGCAGATCAAATGCTGGCAGGTGCGATCAAGACAGTGATCCGCTATGCGCCTGTGGCAGTCAAAGAACCTGACAATGCCCAGGCAAGAGGAGAACTGATGTGGACATCATCGCTCGCCTGCAATGGGATTCTCTCTCAGGGCTGTGCCTATGGCGGCTGGTGCTGCCATGCGATTGAACATGAACTGAGTGCTTTCTATGATGTTACCCATGGTGTTGGTCTTGCCATCATCACGCCTAGATGGATGCGCCACATCCTTAATGAAAAGTCGGTTGGCCGCTTTGCCCAATATGGCAGAGATGTCTGTGGCATCACAGGTCTTGATGATCAGGAAACAGCCGAAAAGGCCATCGATGAAACCGAGAAGTTCTTTGCGTCACTAGGTGTACCAATGACACTGAGGGAGCTTGGCATTGGTGAAGAACACTTTGATGAGATGGCGGAGCATGCTGGCAGAGGCAGACTGGCAAATGCCTATGTTCCACTGTTGAAAGAGGATGTCAAAGCTATCCTGCATGACTGTCTGTAAGCGATGAAAACAAAGCTGCTGTATTAAGAAAACATGACAGAGGATCTGAAGATTTCAGCGCTGTTTGGAATGGGAGAAAGCTGGAAGACTCTGCGCATTTCACCAATCATGATCGTTGTATGGAGCATTAGCTGCATCATTACAGCATACTATGAAGGAGTGAAGGAAGACACGCAGAAAGATGCTGCGCAGATGGCGAAACAATGCACAGCCCGCCGGAAACAACAGCAAAATCACTCTATTTTTTGTACAATGGCCATATGCAAAATGAAATCTTTACAACAATGCCTGTACACAAGGCATATTTCAAAGCAGCCCTGCCGGTAGTCATGGGCATGGTTGTCTCTCTTGTCTACAATCTGGTAGACACATGGTTTATTGCCCAGACTCAGAATACATCACTGGTGGCAGGTGTTTCCCTGTGTGCACCAATCTTTTCTTTGATGATTGCCTTTGGCGATATCTTTGGCCTGGGGGCAAGCACAGCCATATCACGGTTTCTCGGTCAGAAAGAGTATGACAAGACCTCAAAGATGAGTTCTTTTGCCATCTATGCCTCTATTGGCACCGGCATCGTCACTGCACTGGTTCTGGTGCTGCTGCGCTATCCGATCCTGCATCTTTTAGGAGCGCGGGAAGATACGATCCAGTATGCGATGTCCTATTACATCTGGATTGCCATTGGTGCACCGGCGATTATTCTCAACATCGTGCCCAACAATCTGCTGCGGACAGAAGGCTTTGCCGGCACAGCCATGATCTGTACGATCATCGGTTCTGTATGCAACATCATCCTGGACCCGATCTTCATCTTCACATTGCATATGGGGGCAGCCGGTGCTGCGGTTGCGACTGTGATCAGTAATGTGATCTCCGATATTCTCTTCCTGTATGTCATTCATCACAGAACAAATTATCTGTCTTTGGACATACATCAGGCAAAAGCACAAAAGCAGCTGGTCAAAGAAATGCTGGTTATCGGTATTCCGGCATCGATTACCAATACGATGCAGAGCCTGGCCGTCTTGTTAACAAACCGTTTCCTGCTGCCCTATGGCACCAGTCAGATCGCAGGATATGGTATTGCCGCAAAGGTGAATATGGTCAGTGTACTGATCATGGTTGGCTTTGCCTTCGGTGCACAGCCATTGCTGGGATACAGCTATGGCGCCAAAGATAAAACAAGACTGAACGAAGTCATCCGCTTCGATATCATGGTCGAATGCATCACCGCATTCATCTTCCTCATCGTATCCATGATCTTTGCCCCGCAGCTGATCCGGTTGTTCATCCAGCAGGCAGATGTTGTCACAGCAGGCAAAAACATCCTGCGCTGCATGATGGCAACAACACCTGCCATCGGCATCGTCCTGGTATGTACAACGCTGTTTCAGGCAGAAGGCAGAGCCATGCCAGCCTTTGTACTTTCTATTTCCAGACAGGGTGTCTTCCTCATCCTCTTCCTGCTTGTGCTGTCTGCCATCTTTGGCTATTGGGGTGTGCTCTTAGCACAGGCGGCTGCAGATATCGCAACATTACTGATTGGACTTGCCTTCCTGAAGAAAACAACTGCATGACATCGTATCAGTGATGACCTGTTTCTATATGAGAGACAGGTTTTTCTTTGCCTCAGACAGCAGTTTTGTGGCTATACTGCATACATACAAGACTTCAGTCAGAAAAGAGGAAAGAATATGAAAGAGATTATTACGAAAGATGCACCGGCAGCGATTGGACCGTATGCCCAGGGCTATATTTCCGGGAACTATGTGTTTACATCCGGTCAGATTGGCGTGGATCCTGTTACTGGAAAGGCGCCGGAAGGGATTGCCGCCCAGGCCGCACAGTCCTGTAAGAATGTGGGTGCTGTGTTAAACGCAGGCGGCAGTGATTTTACCAAAGTGATCAAGACAACTTGCTTTCTTGCGGATATGAGCGACTTTTCTGCTTTTAATGAAGTGTATGCAAAGTACTTTAAAGGCAAGCCGGCAAGAAGCTGTGTTGCCGTGAAAACACTGCCAAAGGGACTATTGTGTGAGATTGAGGCAATTGCGGAGCTTTGAAAATGACACAAGAAGAAATCAAGAAGCTGATACAGGCAAACCGTGATTTCCTGAAACCGATGGAAGATGTACCGGATTATCAGAGTGATCAGGACCTGAAGAAACCGCAGCCGCCATTGGTCAAAGAACCAATGACGGATCAAAGCATCAAACTGCCTGTGAACTATCAGGATCTTATGATTGACAATGATTTCCTGCATGTGATCAACAACCGTCAGTCGCACCGTGTGTATACACAGCAGAAGATGAGCTTGCTGCAGGTAAGCTATCTGCTCTGGTGTTCCCAGGGAATCAAAGGCATACGTGGAAAACACTATGCCACACTGCGGACCGTTCCCTGTGGTGGAGCCCGCCATGAGTTTGAAGTCTATATGGCTATTCAGAACGTGGAAGGCTTAAAAGACGGTCTTTACCACTACCTGCCGATGACGCATTCCATTGAGCTGCTTAAAACAGTGTCTGATCTGAAAGACTTCATTTCTCAATCATTAGATGGCCAGGTCTGGGCATCAAAGGCAAATGTTGTCTTTTACTACGGCTATGTATGTTACAGAGCAGAATGGAGATATGGTATCTATGCCGGCAGGATGATCATGGCAGATGCTGGCCACATCACTGAGAATCTCTACCTTTCTGCAGCAAGCATTTCGCTCGGTGGATGTGCCATTGGCGCTGTAAATGGGAAACTGGCAGACCAGACATTCGGTCTGGATGGCAATGATGAGTTCATTCTGTATGCCATGAGTGTCGGCACTATATCAAAGCAGGACAAAGACAAGGAAGATGATATCTATGCCTTTGTGAAAGAGCAGGGACTTTGATGGTACAATAGCTTTGCATCATCCGAAGGCTGGCTAGTGAAGAAGAAAAACATCAGAATCATGATTGCACTGACGATGGGATTTGTACTTGCAATGATATGCATGAGCATTGCCATCTATTATGGCTACACAAAGGCATACCGTACAGATGTAAGTGCACTGACAGTCCGAATGCTTGGCATTCCGATTTACCAATTAACACAGACTGGCGCAAAGTATGCAGGCAGCCCCATGGGCCCTTATATGGGTGCTGTGTGTGGAATCTTCATGATACTTTCTGTCTGCGTGGAAGAAACCATTCGAAACATGCATCATCATAGATGAACATCCAAAGATAATATATACAGAAGCTTGGGCAGGAGAAAATGACAATGATTACGGATGAAACAATCAAGCGTATCATTCAATTTACAAAGGATCGTGACTGGGACCAGTTCCACAGTCCGGAAAATTTAGCCAAATCTATTTCGATAGAAGCTGGTGAACTGCTGGAATGCTTTCAATGGGATGGAAACCATTATGACAGGCAGGCAGTAAAGGAAGAACTGGCGGATGTAATGAACTACTGCCTTCTTCTTTCCGACAAGCTGGATCTTGATCCGGACCGGATTATCAATGAAAAGATTGATCAGAATGAGAAGAAATATCCTGTTGAGAAGGCGAAAGGAACAAGTAAAAAGTATACTGAATTATGATATGAAGTGTGCTGCATAGGGGTGAGAGGAATGGATAATCCGGTGATCTATCAAATCAAAGATAATGAGACGGCACTGAAATGTCTGGAAAATGAACTGGAAACAGGACCGGATCAGAAGAATGCCAGATTTATCCTGCGATATCCAACTGTGTATATCCACAATCTCAAAGGCAGCGATCATTACGAGGTGTATATCGGCGAGTCCAATAATATCATCCAGAGAACGATGCAGCATTATGAGACGGCAAAGCAGAGTGATACCTGGCAGCATCGCTTTATTCAGGATGAAAACGCAAGACTGTTCATCATCGGACATGATCACTTCAATAAGTCTCTGACACTGGATGTGGAAAACCGTCTGATGCATTACATGCTTGGCGTGCAGAAGGTGGAACGCATCTATAACCGCCGCGGCAATGAGCAGGACAAGTATTTCCCGGAAGAAGAATTCAATGAAATTTTCCGCCGGATCTGGAAACAGCTGCATCATCTCAATGCAGACTTGTTTCCGGAGCAGCGGCTGATTGAAGAATCGGATATTTTCAAGGCATCCCCTTTCCATAAGCTGACTGATGAGCAAAAACATGATAAAGATATGATTCTGGAGATCATTGATACAGCTTTGCAGAGCCATGAAATCGGTCAGTTGATCTTTGTCTCAGGAGAAGCAGGTACTGGCAAGACTGTCCTCAACAGCAACCTGTTCTATGAACTGTGCACTGCAAAAAAGACGGATGGTTCTCTGTATAACTGTCATCTGATTGTCAATCATGACCAGCAGTTGAAGGTATACCAGCAGATTGCCAGGAAGCTTGCTTTGAAGAGCGTGGACCGGGATATTGTTACCAAACCAACAGCCTTTATCAATAACCATATTGGCAGGCCGCCGGTGGATGTGGTGTTTGTGGATGAGGCACATCTGCTGTGGACACAGGGCAAGCAGTCCTACCGCGGGCATAACCAGCTGGAAGATCTGAGGAGGATGGCCAAAGTCACCGTCATCATGTTTGACGAACATCAGACCCTTCATACGCAGGAATACTGGGATCCTGACTATGTAAGCAGGCTCAGGTCCGAGGCAAGAAATCAGATCGGTTCGAAAGGCATCAGCTACTATTTTGAGCTGAAACAGCAGCTGCGTATTCAGGGCAGTCAGGAAACGGTGCACTGGATCAGAAATTTCACAGATCATCTGCAGCTGGATCCGATTCCGGCAGATGAAAACTATGATCTGAGAGTGTTTGACAGCCCAAAGGAACTGGAGCAGGCAATCCGGGCAAGGGCAAGCCATGAACATACAAAGCTGTCCAGGATTCTTGCTACATTTGACTGGGATTATATTGATAAAAAGAAGCCGGAACAGGATGATTACTGGTATGTCACGATTGGCGACTGGAAGATGCCATGGAACCTGCAGCTGCCCCGCGTTGCAAATGGCAGAAAGCAGCAGAAACAGCTGAAGGAAATGTCGTGGGCAGAACAGCCTGTTTCTCTTAATGAAGTTGGTTCCACCTTTACAATTCAGGGCTTTGATCTCAATTATGCCGGAGTCATCCTGGGTCCTTCGGTAAAATACAGAAATGGCAAAATTGTCATCGATCCTTCGCAGAGTGCAGATAAGAAAGCTACCCAGTTCCGCACGCTTGCAGATGGAAGCCGGGCACAGTTTGGCAGGGAATTCATCCGCAATGAGATCAACGTGCTGCTGACAAGAGGGGTACAGGGATTATATCTGTATGCGGTGGATGATGAGCTGAGAGCAGCATTGCTGAAAGCGGCAGGACCTGCCATGAAAAGATATTCCTGAAATGGCGGCGGTTTTTGCCTGCTGAAAAGATGATTCAGGAGATTGCTGAAAACGGCAGGTGTTTATTGACAGGACATATGAGGGAGGAAGTGTCTCTTGAACCCGATTGATGAATATATTGCTGCACAGGATGAAATGGTGCAGGAAAATCTGAATGAAGTGCGTGATGTGATCCGGGCACAGCTGCCGGATGCTGTTGAAAAGATATCCTGGGGGATGCCTACATGGTGGGATCAGCATAATCTGATTCATATGGCAGCTGCGAAACATCACATTGGTATCTATCCTGGCGGTGATGGTGTAGAATACTTCACTGCTGAGCTGAAAAAGCGCAATCTCCGTTACAGCAAAGGGGCGATTCAGATTCCTTATGGCAATCAGTTGCCCCTGGATCTGATCAGAGAACTGGCAGACTGGTGCGGTGTGCATCACCGGGAGAAATGATATGGGAAAAGTATATTTTGTCCGCCATGGTCAGACGGTATGGAACGTGGAAAACAAGATCTGCGGATCCACCGACAGTCCATTGACAGAAAAGGGAAGACAGCAGGCGAAGGAAACCGGCATGGAATTAAAGAGAAGAATCGATGCTGGTGAAGTGCATATTGATGAGATTCTGTGCTCGCCATTGAGCCGTGCACATGATACTGCATCTGAGATTGCAAAGATTACGGGTCTTCCTGTACGCGTGGAGCCAAGACTGCGCGAACAATGCTTTGGCAAATGGGAAGGACTTGCCCGTGACAGCAGGGAATTTGCTTTGGCAAGAAGGAACTTCTGTGACAGCTATGACGGCGGGGAATCCATGATGCGGATGGCGCAGCGCATCTATAATCTGCTGGATGAATTGAAGCAGGATACAGATAAGACCTATCTGCTGGTCGCACATAATGGCATTGCCAGAATCACGGAATCCTACTTCCATGATATGACCAATGAAGATTTCGCTGCCTATGGCATCAAAAACGGTCAGATCATTGCATACGATTTCTGATCACATTTGTGCTGCAAACAGCTTGATGAAGCCGATAGCCATTCGCTGGAAGATGTTTTCTTTAATGTCGCCTTTGTGCATCTGATGAGATACATGATAGCATGCAATCATATCATCTCTGATATTCATGACTTTCTTTGAACCGCACAGATATGTGCCGTTTTCAAAGTGCAGATACAAAGAGCGGTAATCCAGATTGATGGTGCCTACAGTGGCAGCTTTATCATCGCTGACAAAAACCTTGGCATGATTGAAGCCGGGTGTGTATTCATAGATCTTCACACCTCCCGCAATCAGATTCTGATAGAACGATCTGGTGATATACCAGACTGTTTTTTTATCCGCAACACCAGGAGTCAGAATTCTGACATCCACACCCCGCTTTGCGGCAAGAATCAGAGCATTCTCCAGTTCTGTGTCAATAATCAGATAGGGCGTAGAGATATATACATACTTCTTTGCATTGTTCAGGATGTTCATGTAAACATTCTGACCGGTGCTTTCATTGTCAAACGGGCTGTCTCCATAGGCGGCAATATAGCCATCCGCTTTACCCTGTTCAGCCTGGGCGTGAAAGATGCTGAAATCCTCATCCGTTGGCCGCAAAGCATTCCAGTTAGTCAGAAACAGAACAGTATAGGACCAGACAGCTTCACCCTTGATGCGGATACAGTTATCTTTCCAGTGTCCGTGTTTTACGATGCGGTTGATATATTCATCCGCCAGGTTGATACCGCCGGAGAAAGCTGTCTTACCATCAATCACCATGATCTTGCGGTGATCCCGGTGATTCATGACTGCACCAATGACAGGATTGAGCTTGTTGAAACGCACACATTTGATGCCTTCCTGCTCCAATTGCTTTGCATAAGAAGCTGGCAGAGTGGCAAGAGAACCCATGTCATCGTACATCACCCGTACATCCAGGCCCTGCTGTGCCTTCTGCTTCAGAATCTCCAGCATGCCATCCCACATCACACCTCTTTCAATGATGAAGTATTCCAGAAAGATGAACTTCTCTGCTTTGCGCATCTCTTCCAGCATGACAGGATAGCCGTCATCTCCGAGTGGATAATAGTCAAAGCCGGTATTGTGATAGATCGGGAAGCCGGCAGTGGCACTGAGATAGTGCACATCACCGGACAGATCCGGCATTTCTGCCTGCAGATCATGAAGAACCCTGGGATCCTGCTGCAGACAGCAGCTGGCTTTTCTGGTTTCCCTGACAAGAGCAGAGATTGTTCTGGAAGCGACCAGATTGGCACCCAGGAATAAGTAGATCAGTGTTCCTGGCAGCGGGAACAGTAGAATCAGCAGAATCCACATCATATCAAATGACAGGTGGCGGGAATTGTTAATGACAGTGATGACAATGACCGTGCTGATCAGTCTGAGTACCAGATCTACCCATGCAAAGCTTGTAAAGAAGTGGAATAATCCCAGAACAATTGCGATTTCAATGATACCGCCCAGAATCAGAATTGCCGGCCGCAGCAGTTTCTCAACATATTTCATAAGCAGTGATGCCCTTTCCGACATAATGTGAGCCGTTATGGTGCTATTATACGACATCCTGCCAGAACAAATTTCCAACATTTGGAAAAACAGTAAACACAATGGTAAATCTCTGCTAGAGTTACTGCATCAAAGGGAGGAAGAGGAGATGGAACAACAAACAGAGACATATGACCGCAGAAAACTGCTTCAGGAAACAGTGAAACTGGCATGGCCCGCTGTTCTTGAAAGCTTTTTTATATCTCTGGCAGGGATGATTGACACCATGATGGTTTCCTCCCTTGGCACCTATGCGGTGGCAGCAGTTGGTCTGACCACCCAGCCAAAGTTCATTACCCTGGCAGTCTTCTTTTCAACAAATGTGGCCGTTTCTGCCCTGGTTGCAAGAAGAAAGGGACAGAATGACAGGCGCAATGCTAATGAAGTATTGGTAACAGCACTGTGGTTTACAGTGATTGTCTGCATTGCTTTGAGCATCCTGTCTGTTGCATTTGCCAGCCCCATCATCAGACTCTGCGGTTCCAACAGTGATACCCATGATGCGGCTGTGATCTACTTCCGGGTCATCCAGGGCGGCATGATCTTCAATGTACTGACCATGGTGATTAACGCAGCCCAGCGCGGCGCCGGCAATACCAAGATCGCCATGACAACCAATATCGTTTCTTCCCTTGTCAACATTTGTTTTAATTATTTACTGATCAACGGCAACTTTGGTTTCCCGGAATGGCATCTGTTCGGTGCTGCTGTGGCAACGGTGCTTGGCACCATCGCTTCCTTTGCCATGTCACTGCAGTCCCTGTTCAAAAAGAACTCTTTTGTTTCGATTCCCTATATTGTAAAAGAAAAGGTCAGTGCTTCCTGGAACGTCATGAAGTCCATCTGGCATCTCGCCTATAACCTGTTGATTGAAAACTTTGCAATGAGAGTGGGCTTTATGACAACGGCCGTCATTGCTGCAAGACTTGGCACCGATGCCTTTGCGGCCCACCAGGTAGGTATGAATTTCCTGAGCCTGACATTCTCCTTCGGCGATGGCATGCAGGTCGCTGCGGTTGCTTTGATCGGCCGCTCCCTTGGTGAAAAGAAACCAGATCTGGCAAAGATCTATGGCAGCCTCTGCCAGCATGTCGGTCTGGCCATCTCCATCGTTGTTGCCATCATCTTCTTCTTTTTCGGCAAAGCATTATTCTCCATGTTCTTCAATGCCCCGGACATCCTGTCAGATGGTGTGCTGATCTCCAGATTCATCATCGTCATTGCCCTGTTCCAGGTCTCTCAGGTCATCTACGGCGGCTGCCTGCGCGGTGCCGGTGATGTCAAATACTGCCTGTTTGCCTCACTGCTCAGTGTGACGCTTATCCGTACCATTGTTACATGGCTGCTGACATCCGTATTTGCACTTGGCCTGACGGGTATCTGGCTCGGTGTTCTTTCTGATCAATTCTCACGCTTTGTTCTTCTCAGATACCGTTTCGAGAAGGGCGAATGGACACAACTGCGTATCTAAAAAGACATGCCTGCTTATATCAGACATGTCTTTTTATCAGGAGGATCTAGGCAATTGCTGTCTTGTCTGCATGTATGCTTTCCTTCTGCTTTGGCAGCAGGGATGTCATGCTGTGAAGGTCTTCATCAATGAAGTGCCGCCCCGCTTGCAGGCAGCGGTCACATGCGTATAA
Source organism: Grylomicrobium aquisgranense (assembly GCF_033971865.1). Lineage (NCBI taxonomy): Bacteria > Bacillati > Bacillota > Erysipelotrichia > Erysipelotrichales > Erysipelotrichaceae > Grylomicrobium > Grylomicrobium aquisgranense. The sequence continues at coordinate 29,160 of NZ_JALBUR010000003.1, forward strand.
ACTTGCTTGGCATCCCTGCTGGCCAGAATCGAAACACCGGCAGTGCCAAGCAGGAAACCGTACGCAATCATTCTTGCATTTGTCCAGGAACTCATGAATCTATTCTCCTTTTTTATACAGTTAGTATATATAAACAAACTAGTTTTGCTTTAACGCATACACAGATTTTGTCAATGTGCATTTGTACTGGCTTCAACAGTCTTTTTGCAAGTAACACAAATTTGAAATGATGACTTTCAGATATGAAAGCGCGATGGGGGAACATTGCAATCAGATACGTATGCGATTTGGTACATGGTGCTGCATCTGAAGGGACACATGCCATGCCTTTGCCAAAATATGCATTTTTGTTTTTCTGATCATAAATCAAAAATCTTTTGAAAAACAGACAATAACAAGGTATGCATTTTGCAGAATTTGTTTTTCTATAGCACAAACTGGCGAAGAAAAACAGAAAAAAGTGTCTGAAATATGATTTTAAAAGTAAAAATCAGGGCCAAATGTAAAAAATTACATGAAAAGTGGAGATAGAGTTAACAAATTATGAAAAAATTATGAAATTTATGATTGTAAATTTCATCAATGACCTCTAAAATTTCAAGTAATTCCAGAGAGGGGGAATATAAATGACAGCTTACAAGAAACCACTGGCATTGGCTCTTGCTTTGGCAATGCTGGCGGGCTGCGGAGGCAGCGGTGGTGGTACTGCTGCAGCCAGCAGCGGAACATCTGGATCCGGCAAGACGGTAACCGTCGCAATGGATGCAGATTTGAACACAATGGATTATGAGTATGCAACAGATGGCAACTCCTTCATCATGCAGTCAATGTGTGAAGCAGGACTGGCACAGCTGGATGCGGATGGTCAGGCACAGCCTGATCTGGCAGAGAGCTGGGATGTCAGCGATGATGGCAAGACATATACCTTCCATCTGCGTGATGGCATCAAGTGGTCCAATGGTGATCCGGTGACTGCTTCTGACTTTGTCTATGGATGGCAGCGTCTGGTCGATCCTGATCTGGCTTCTGAGTACAACTTCATTGAAACAACAATCGGTGTTGAGAATGCGGCTGATATTATTGCCGGTACCAAGGATAAGAGTGAGCTTGGTGTTGAGGCAACCGATGACAAGACATTTGTTGTTCATCTGACCCAGCCATGCGGATTCCTGCTTTCACTGATGGCATTCCCGTCCTTCTTCCCGCTGAATCAGAAGTTCTATGAGTCTGAAGGCGACAATTTTGCCCAGAGTATTGATGATCTGCTGTACTGTGGTCCGTATACAATGACAGACTGGCAGACAGGCAACCAGTATACATTCACAAAGAATGATGATTACTGGGATGCATCCAATACAGATGTTGATACTGTAACCTTCAAGTTCCTGCAGGATACACAGTCCGCTATGCTTGAATATCAGTCTGGCAATATTGATGTTGTCAAGCTGGCCAGTGAGCAGGTTGATGCATATAAGGATCAGGAGGGCTTTACAACCCGTCTGCAGGGCTATGCTTGGAGACTTGATTATAACTTTGACAATGCAACACTGCAGAACAAGGACCTGCGTGAGGCAATCACGCTTGCCATTGACCGTGACAGTATTGCCAAGGATGTTCTGAAAGATGGTTCTGTTGCGGCAGAGGGCTTCATTCCGAAGGAATTCGCATATGGACCGGATGGCAAGGATTATCGTGATACTGCCGGTACACTGATCAAGGAAGATGTTACGGCTGCGCAGGCTGCATATGCCAAGGCTAAGGAAGCTCTGGGTGGAGATGTCACAGTTACCCTGTTGTTCGAGGATTCTGAAGCGAGCAAGGCTGTGGCTGAGAACCTGCAGCAGCAGCTGCAGACGAATCTGCCTGGCCTGACTGTCAATCTGGATTCCAAGCCTAAGAAGACAAGACTGGATCTGATGACAAAGCATGAGTATGAGATTGGTCTGACCAGATGGGGTCCTGACTATGCAGACCCGCAGACATATCTGGATCTGTTCAAGTCTGATATTGCTGGTTACAACGGCTCTTACAGCAATGATGATTACAATGCGCTGCTGAACAAGGCTGAAACAGGTGATGATGCATCTGATGCTGAGGCACGCTGGGCTGATCTGGTTGCTGCAGAGAAGATGCTGCTGGATGATTATGCAACCTGCCCGGTATATCAGAATGGCGGTGCTATGATGATCAATCCGAAGGTTACAGGAATTGAGTTCCACAACGCAGGTGTCGATTCCTATCGTCATATGAAGAGAGCTGCTTAAGGCTCATTCATCACACAACGATCATGGAGCGGGTTTAACAAAACTCGCTCCATTCTATGTTAGAAAGGATAGTTTATGACAAAATACATACTGAAGCGATTGCTGATCAGTATCCTGACCCTGCTGGTCATCATCTTTGTCCTGTTCCTGATGCTGGATCTCATGCCGGGATCTCCATTCAATGATGAGAAACTGACAGCATCCCAGAAGGCTGCCCTGTATGCCAAGTATGGGCTGGACAAGCCATTCTTCGTGCGATTCCTCAAATATCTCGTCAATATGCTGCATGGAGATCTCGGTGTCTCCTACGTATTGACCAAGAACAGATCAGTCACAGCAATGCTGATGGGACCGCTTGGCGTATCCATCCGCATTGGCGCCCAGGCCATGGTGCTTGGCTCGATTCTCGGACTTCTGCTTGGCATTGCCGCAGCACTCCATCATAACAGCTGGATTGATTCCCTGTGCTCTGTTGTCTCCATTCTTGGTGTCTCCATTCCATCCTATGTATTCGCCCTGCTGCTGGCCTTCTACATCGGCTTCAAGCTCAAGTGGGCACCGATCCTCTACAACACCTCCATCCCCTTCTCATCCAGTGTTCTCCCTACGATTGCACTTGCCATGTTCCCAATGGCTAACATCTCCCGTTTCACCCGTTCTGAAATGATCGATGTGCTGGGATCTGATTATATTTCCCTGGTTGAAGCAAAAGGCGTCAAGGAACGTCCGCTGATTGTCCACCATGCCCTGCGTAATACCTTGATTCCGCTGGTTACCATCATGGGACCGCTGCTGGTCAACCTGCTGACAGGTTCCATGGTCGTGGAAAAGGTGTTTGCCATTCCCGGCATTGGTATGTTAATGGTGCAGGCGATTCAGTCCAATGACTATAACGTTGTCATTGCGTGTGCCTTCACGTATTCCGCCATGTATATCATCATGATGCTCATTGTTGATGTGCTCTATGGCGTCATTGATCCTCGCATCAGAGTGGCGAAAGGAGGAAATTAACCTATGAGTGAAACAAGCAGACCTGTTCTGACAGATGAAGTCATCGACGATTATACAGAAGATGATTTCCAGTTTGTTCAGCAGAACGAAAAGCTTCATGACAAGGTGTATAAGACAACATCGTATGCGCACGATGTCTGGGTATCCTTCTGCAAGAACAAGGGCGCTGTTGTCGGCATGGTCATCATTCTGATCATTATCTTCTTCGCTATTGTCGGTCCGATGATCTCAGGCTATTCCGGTGAAGCGATCAACCAGGCAGAGCAGTCACTGCCGCCCCGTATTCAGGGCCTTGCAAAGCTCGGTATCTTTGCCGGCAAGGAAAACGGCGTCAATGTCTATGCACAGAAAGGCTTCACGAATGTGTATCACTGGTTTGGCACCGATACCAACGGCCGTGACCTGTTCACCCGTGTCTGGGAAGGAACCAGAGTCTCACTGATTATTGCCTTTGCCGCAGCCATCATCGATATTGTGATCGGTATGTCCTATGGTCTGATCTCCGGCTACTTCGGCGGTAAGGTGGATATGGTCATGCAGAGAATTGTCGAAGTGCTCAATGGCATTCCGACCCTGGTTGTTGTTACCCTGCTTGGCCTGGTACTGCCAAGCGGCATTACCTCCATCGTGTTTGCCCTGATGATCACCGGATGGATCGGCATGTCACGTATTGCCCGTGCTGAAATGCTGAAACTCAAGGAAAGTGAATATGTTCTTGCGTCCAGAACCATGGGTGCCAAGAGTTTCTACATCATCTTCAAGGACATCATGCCCAACATCTTCGGACAGCTGATCATCATGTCCATGTTTTCTATTCCCAATGCCATCTTCACTGAAGCCTTCCTGTCCTTCGTGGGTCTGGGCATCCAGCCTCCGCAGGCATCCCTTGGCTCTTTGATCTCTGATGGCTACAAGTCCATGACCGTGCATCCATTCATTCTGGTTGCGCCGATCATCGTGCTGGCTCTGCTGATGCTGAGCTTCAACCTGTTCGCAGATGGCATTCGTGATGCCTTCGATCCGAACCAGAAGCAGGGATAAGGAGGAAGCGTATGTCACTTGTACCACGTAAGAAAGAGGACCGTGTCCTTTCTATCCGCGATCTGAATATCTCATTTGAAACATCTGCCGGTAGAGTCAATGCCATCCGCGGTGTCCGCATGGACCTGTTCCGCGGCGAGACCATTGCCATCGTTGGTGAGTCCGGCTCTGGCAAGTCCGTTACCGTCAAGACCATCATGGGCATCCTGGCCAGCAACGGCCGCATTGATTCCGGCACGATCAACTATACGTATACGGATGAAAAGGGTGAAAAGCAGACCGTCGATCTGACCAAGCTGTCTCAGCGTGAAATCCGTTACCGCTTCAATGGCAAGCACATTGCCATGGTCTTCCAGGATCCGATGACGTCTCTTGATCCAACCATGCAGATTGGCAAGCAGATCATGGAGCCGATTACGACTCATGAGAATGTGTCTAAGGAAGAAGCCCGCAAGAGAGCTCTGGATCTGCTGAGGGAGGTTGGTATTGAGAATCCTGAGAAGCGTTTCAAGGAATATCCGCATCAGCTGTCCGGCGGCATGAGACAGCGTGTTGTCATCGCCATTGCCCTGGCCTGCAATCCGGATATCCTGATCTGTGATGAGCCGACTACGGCACTGGATGTGACCATCCAGGCCAAGATCCTGGAGCTGATCAAGAAGCTGCAGGAAGAACATAACATTTCGGTTATTTACATTACCCATGATCTTGGTGTTGTGGCAAAGGTAGCAGACTATGTGGATGTCATGTATGCCGGCCGCATCATTGAGAAGGGTGATGTCAATGAGATCTTCTATGATCCGCGCCATCCGTATACATGGGGCCTGCTGGCTTCCATGCCGGATACAGATACGGATTCCACCCGTCTGTTTGCCATTCCTGGCACCCCGCCGAACCTGCTGGAAAGAATCCAGGGTGATGCCTTTGCACCGCGCAATCCGTATGCGCTGGCCATTGATTACAAGGCGGAACCGCCGATGTACAACGTTGGCGGCAAGCACAGAGTTGCCTCATGGCTGTGTGACCCGAGAGCGCCGAAGGTTGAGATGCCTGAGCAGCTGAAAGATCGACTGAAGAAGATGAAGGAGGAGGATGAACGCTATGCCGGAAATTGATTACAATCAGGAACCGCTGCTGCATGTGGAAGGCCTGAAGCAGTACTTCCGCATCTCCCGCAGCTATACAACCAAGGCTGTGGATGGCATTTCCTTCGATATCTACCGTGGTGAGACATATGGCCTTGTCGGTGAATCCGGCTCGGGCAAGTCTACCACCGGCAGAGCCATCATCCGCCTGTATGATCCAACTGCCGGCAAGATTATCTTTGACGGTCATGATATCTCGGGCAAACTGTCCAAGAAGGATGAGTCCTTCCTGAGAATCAATATGCAGATGATCTTCCAGGATCCGATGGCGTGCCTGAACCCTCGTAAGAAGGTCAAGGAAATCATTGCCGAAGGACTTGAGCTGCATCACCTGTATAAGGATAAGGAAGACCTGGATAACAAGGTCTATACGATTCTGGATCGTGTCGGTCTTTCTCATGAACATGCGACCCGTTATCCGAACCAGTTCTCCGGCGGCCAGAGACAGCGTATTGGTATTGCAAGAGCATTGATCATGCATCCGGAGCTGGTCATTGCTGATGAAGCCATTTCCGCCCTGGACGTTTCCATTCAGGCACAGGTTGTCAACCTGATGAAGGACCTGCAGGATGAAATGGGCATTACATATCTGTTCATTGCCCATGACCTTGCCATGGTCAAATACATCTCTGACAGAATCGGTGTCATGCACCTGGGATACATTGTCGAAACAGGCACGACGGATGAAATCTTCTCCAATCCGATTCATCCGTACACAAGATCACTGCTGTCTGCCATCCCGCATCCAAATCCTATTGTGGAAAAGAAGAGAGTGGCACTGAGCTATGATAAGGACAAAGAAGGTGTTGATTACAGCAAGGGTGTCATTCACCAGCTGAGCAAAACACATTCTGTCCTGGCCACAGACGAAGAATTCGCCAAGTGGTCCAAAGAACATTACAACGCATAATTTACCCTTACATATCCTCCTTGATGGAACCTGCAGAATGAGCCCTGCAGGTTCTTTTATTGCTTGTGATAAAAAACTTTGCATGATAATATGCAGTCGAAAGAAGACAATAATTATTAATAAATTCCGGATGGTTATACTATGATAGAAAGAAAAATATATCTTGAAAAACTGATAAGGAAACAATGGAACGGTCGGATTAAGATTGTAACTGGTATTCGCAGGTGTGGAAAGAGTACCTTGCTTTTTGATCTGTTCACAGATTATCTGAGAACACAGGGTGTGTTGGACAATCAGATTATTGCGGTCGCTCTTGATGATGATCAGAATGCGGATCTGCGGAATCCGGACCATCTGTCTTCTTTTGTTCGTGAAAAAGCATCTGACCGTACGCAGAAGTACTATGTGCTGATCGATGAGATTCAATATGCAATTTCAAAAGAAGAGCTGAAGCAGGAGGACAGGCCTATCAGGCTTTATAGTGTCTTAAATGGGTTCCTGCATCTGAAGAATATTGATGTTTATGTGACTGGAAGCAATTCAAAAATGCTTTCCAAGGATATTTCAACTGAGTTCAGAGGACGCGGCGATGTTATCCATATGTATCCGCTGTCTTTTGGTGAATATTACGCAGCTTCCAACCTTGATAAACAGGATGCTTATAACGAGTACAGCATGTATGGCGGCATGCCCTATCTGCTGAAATTAGATGAAGATGAGGATAAATTCGACTATCTTTCAAACCTGTTTGAAGAAATCTATTTCAAGGATATAGAAGAAAGATACACGATTGCGCTTCCCTCTGTTCTGAAATCTCTGACTGATGATTTATGCTCTTCGGTTGGCTCTCTCACAAATGCTAGTAAGATTGCCAGAACACTTCAGAGTACTCAAAATATTCATGTAAATCCGGAAACAATCAGTAATTATCTGAATTATCTTACGGAAAGCTTTTTGTTTTCAAAAGCGGATCGATATGATGTGAAGGGAAAAAAGTATTTTGAATATCCCTCGAAATACTATTGCACTGATGTTGGTCTGAGAAATGTCCGACTCGGTTTAAGACAACAGGAAGAAACCCATATTATGGAAAACATGATTTACAATGAGCTTCTTGTCAGAGGCATGCATGTGGATGTGGGGGTTGTTCCTGTATCTGAAAAAACCGCTGATGGAAAATATATCCGTAAGAACTGTGAAATCGATTTTGTGGCGAATAAAGGATACAAACGGTATTACATCCAATCTGCGCTGAATATGGATTATGAAGAAAAAGAACAGTCAGAGCTGAGGCCATTAAAGTCTGTACAGGATTCTTTTAAGAAAATCGTAGTGTCAAAGTCTTATGGAAAAAGTTGGATTGATGAAGATGGCATACTGAGAATCAATCTGATTGATTTCCTTCTGGATCCTGACAGCTTGGATCGATAAATCCAGGTAGTTATCATCAATGCATGTGCTGAATAAGCTCTTCAGGCATACTTTGTGAGAACTAAAACGATAATCACATCCGGAAGTTACTCATAAATTAGATAAAATTACGGATGATCATTGAGAAGAGACCTGGCATAGAAAATGGAGAATAAACAATGAATCATTGTGGAACCTGTAATATAGAAACCAAAAGACTATTGCTAAGAAGATTTGAGATTGAGGATGCTGCGGTAATGTATCACAACTGGGCATCTGATCAGGAAGTCACTAAGTATCTGACCTGGCCTGCTTATACAAGTGTGGATGATGCAGAGAAGACATTGAGGGAATGGATTTTTCCCTATCAGAATTCTTCCTATTACCAATGGGCAATTGTGCCAAAGGATCTCAATGAACCAATTGGCTCCATTTCGGTTGTTGGCATGGATGAAAAGACAGAAATGATGGAAATCGGATACTGCATTGGCAGAAAGTGGTGGCATCAGGGAATCACATCCGAAGCACTCAAAGCAGTCATTGATTTCCTGTTCGACCAGGTAAAAGCTAATCGGATTCAGGCAAGGCATGATGTCAATAATCCAAATTCCGGCCTGGTGATGAAAAAGTGCGGAATGCAGTATGAAGGCACGATGCGCTGTGCTGCGATCAATAACCAGGGACTTTGCGATATGAGTTACTATGCAGTGTTGAGATCAGACAGGTAATCAGGAATCTGGCATACGCTTTTTGTGTGGAATTGTGAGCATCTCGTTTGAAGTATGATGCAACTAACTATATGATCGTGGCAGAAACCAACAAAGGAGAAAACTACCATGAGTAACGTATATGATTATTCTGTTCCTACCGTTGACGGCGGTACAAAGTCACTGAGAGATTTCCAGGGCAAGGTCATCCTGATTGTCAATACAGCAACAGGCTGCGGCTTTACACCGCAGTATGAACCGCTGGAAAAGATGTATGAGGACCTGCATGACAAGGGACTGGAGATTGTGGATGTTCCGTGTAACCAGTTCTATGGTCAGGCCCGGGCAGTGATGAAGAGATTCATGAGTTCTGCACACTGCACTATCATACAACCTTCACGCAGTATAAGAAGAGTGATGTCAATGGTGACAATCAGCTGGATCTTTACCGCTATCTCAAGAGTGTGAAGGGCTTTGAAGGATTCAGCGGCCCGATGGCAGACAAAATGAATGATCTGCTGTCCAAGGTGGCACCGGACTACATGACAACCACAGACATCAAGTGGAACTTCACAAAGTTCGTTGTGGACCGTGAAGGCAATGTCGTCAAGCGCTTTGAGCCGACGGCTGACATGGCTGATGTCAGAGCATACGTTGAAAGCCTGCTGTAAGAAACACGATTGTGAACGAATGAAATTCTGCTATCATTGGCACTGGAGACAATGACAATGAAAAAGATTGAGACATACAGTCTGCCATGCATGGATGGCAGCCAGCAGTCACTCCGGGATTTCAGCAATCAGGTATTACTGATCGTCAACACGGCGACGGAATGCGGCTTTACCTGGCAGTATGAGCAATTGCAGCAGATGCAGGAAGACTTTCATAACAAAGGCTTTACCGTGCTGGATATTCCCTGCAACCAGTTCATGGGACAGGCACCGGGATCAGACAAGGATATCCATGACTTCTGTGTGGAAAACTATCACATTACATTTCCCCAGTACCACAAGAGTGAAGTCAATGGCATCCATGAACTGCCCCTGTATACCTATCTGAAATCACAGCAGACATTCCATGGCTTTACAGGTGAAGAATCAGAATTAATGGATGATCTGTTACAGGAATGGAAGCCAGACTATAAAAAGACATCAGATATCAAATGGAATTTCACCAAGTTTGTCGTTGACCGCAAAGGCAATGTCATCAAACGGTTTGAATGCACCGAAGATATGGACGATGTCAGAAAGTGTATTGAGCAGACTCTGTAAGACAGAACCAGAAAATGCAGACCACATATCCTTATGGAAGTGTGGTCTATTTTTGCAATCTGGACAATTTCTACATGCTGGCATTCATTATTCCAATCCAATATCAATACTGTCATCCATGGCATGAATGATCCGGATATCATCCTGATAATATATGTCATGATCTGGCAGTTCTTCATCCGTGAGATCCTTGAACATCCTGCCATGAATATTTCCCCAGTGATCATCATGGGCTGTATAGATCACATCGGCACGTACATCAGAGATGCTTGTCTGTGCAGTTCCGTCTGTTTCTGTTTTTGTGACCGTAACAGAGCCAATGAGTCCGGTTAATACGGATTCCGGTGTGCCGCCCATGGTGGTGTCCTGGGAAGAAATACCATTGCCAAGTGCATAGAAGACAACGGCATGATCACCGATGTGGGTGACCGGCTGGATGTTATGGGGATGGTTGCCGATGATGATATCTGCACCGGCATCTGCTAACTGCTGGGCAAGGGATAATTGTTCCTCGTCAGGCTGGCTTATGTATTCGGTTCCCCAGTGCATGGAGACAATCACGACATCTGCTTTCTGGTCTGCTTCTTTTACCCAGTCCAGCATCTTCTGCGGATCATCCCGATAACAATTCACCAGATATTCTTCGCCATCCGGGCATACATTGCCATTCATGCCATACGTCCATGCATTGAAGGCATAGGTAATGCCATTGCACTCATGCACATCAACCGCATCCTGCTCTGCCTGGGATTCGTTTGTACCTGCTGATATGACACCAGCTTTTGAACTCCAGTACGCATCACTGTTATGAATAGCCTGCTCTCCTCGATCCAGACAGTGATTATTTGCCTTGGACACCAGATTGAAGCCTTTGGATACCATATAATCACCAAATGCCTGCGGACCATTGAAGGTGGGAAAGTAGCTGATGCCTAGATGATCACCACCCAGAATGGATTCCTGATTGTAGAAGGCAAGATCGTACTCTTTGGCCTGATCTGTAATGTCATCAAACATACTGAAATCCCAACTGCCGTCTGCCTGCTGTGCCTGGGCCAGAAGCTGTTCCTGGGTGAGGGCATCCCCCAGCAGGAACAGACGGAAGGAATGCGTATTGCTTTCTGGTGAGGAAGAAGGAGATGAAGATGACTGTGCAGTCACCTGTTCCACTTCTTCTTTCTGATTACTGCCTGTACATGATCTGAACAGGAAAGTGCCTGTGATCAGGCAGGCACAGGCAAGTAATGAAACCTTGATGCTTTTACGCAGATGACGCTTCTTTTTCTTCTTGGACATGATGATCTCTCGTGCTCATTATATATAAGAAAGAGCAGGAATCCAGAAGAACAGAAGCATCACCGGAATAAATAAGGATACGGTATTATTGATCTTCTTCCGTGCAGATGTCACTTTTCTCAACAAATTTGATGATTTTTAGCTTCTCCACCCAAGCTGGCCTGAAAAAGGAAAGAAGAAAAGCCAGCACGATTTCTATAAGAAAAACGATCCATTCTCCGTATCTGGTAAAAACCATTTTCCCGGCAATTGCCCGTGATACGAAATCAAGTAATTTCATGACAATATATAATTCGATAAAGAAGAGCGGCCAATTATACTTCACAACAAAAGTTTTATGACAGCTGCCGCAGGTATATGTGTCCTTGGAAAACCGTTTCTTTGGTTTGTTGATATGCAGTTTTGCCCCGCAGTTCGGACATTTGAAGTTTGGATTGCGTCTCATATCATTCTTAATATTAATATTTATACATTTGGGAGGCAATCTTACAAGTGTATGGCGCTATTCTTAATGAGGGATGATCTGTCCGCCTATATGTTCCGATTGTGTAACCCTCCGGATAAACAAATTCATGATAAATAAGCCAACTGCAACTATTATGAACTTAGCTGTTTCTGCTGATATTTGCGTCATATGCGGTGTAATGTGTCCAGATATAACTGATTGTGAAAGATATGCATAATTTGAATAGCACGCTATGATGCAATAAGCATTTCTGATAATTTTGACTGAGTGCTATTCTTTTTCTGCAAGGAAAGTGAATGGTGATGCAGAAATGGCAGAAGCAGTGAAGGATACAAAAAGAGGCAGGGAATTGTTTACAGACCGTGATCTGAAGCATCTGATTCTGCCGTTCCTGGGGGAACAGCTGCTTGTTTCCCTGGTGGGAATTGCAGATGCGTTCATGGTGAGCTTTGCCGGTGAAGAGGCAGTGTCGGGCGTAACGCTGACCAATATGCTGGTGACGTTTTTCCTGTATGTGTTTACAGCTCTGGCATCCGGCGGGGCAGTCGTAGTCAGCCAGTATATTGGCAAGGGCAGCCGGGAAGAGTCAAATGATGCGGCCAGTCAGCTGCTGATGGTATCTGGCGTGATATCCGGCCTGTGCATGGTTCTGGTCCTGCTGTTCAACAGACCGTTGCTTTCACTGCTGTTTGGCAGAGTGGAGCCGGGTGTCATGGCAGCCTGCGTTACGTACCAGCGTATTGTTGCTCTGTCATTTCTGCCATTAGGCATTTACAATGCCGGGGCTGCTGTCTGCCGCAGCATCGGCCGCACATCGATCACAATGAAGATCTCCATTCTGGCCAACATCATTAATGTTGTCGGAAATTCCATCGGCATCTTTGTCCTGCATGCAGGTGTTGCCGGCGTTGCCTGGCCGACCTTTCTGTCCCGTCTTTTCTCTGCAGTTGCCGTCACCATGATCTGCTTTCACAGGGAACTGCCGGTATATTATGAAAACAGGCATATCTTCGCTTTTGAAGGTGATATGGTTCGCCGCATTCTTGGCATTGCCGTTCCCAACAGCATTGAAAACGGCATCTTCCAGCTGGTCAAAATCGTTCTCAGTACCATCCCGACAATGTTTGGCACTGCCCAGGTAGCTGCCAATGGCATTGCCCAGACCATCTGGTCGCTTGCCGCTTTGATGGTCATTACCATGGGACCAGTCTACATTACGGTCATCGGGCGGTGCATGGGTGCTGGTGATACTGAAGCAGCGGAATATTACTTCCGCAGGCTGAATAAAATCACGGTTGTTTCTGCAGTTGCCTGGAATGCGGTGATTCTTGCACTGACACCGCTGTTTATGAGAGTCTATCCGGTATCGGATGAAGTCAGGCACCTGGTTGTTATTCTGGTATTGATTCACAACCTGTTCAATGGCGCTGTCTGGCCATTTGGCGGTGCTCTGCCCAATGGTCTGCGGGCAGCCGGCGATGTGCGCTTCAATATGATTGTCTCCATCGCTTCGACAGTTCTGGTCAGATTTGTATTCTCTTGGGTGCTTGGCGTGCAGATGAAAATGGGTGTCATTGGCGTGGCGCTTGCCATGGCAATGGACTGGTGTGTGCGGGCTGTGATCTGCCTGTGGCGCTATAAGCAGGGTAAGTGGAAGACAATGACAGTGATACAATAAGAAAAAGATGAGGTAGAAGAATGGAACTGAGACTGCTGGAGTATTTCCTGATTACTGCCCGCGAGCAGAGTATGAACAGGGCTGCGCAGGTCATTCATATCTCGCAGCCTTCGCTGAGCCGGCAGATAGCCCAGCTGGAGAAGGAACTTGGCGTAACGCTGTTTGTGCGCAGCAGTCATGGCATCTGTCTGAGTGAAGAGGGCATTCTGCTGGAAAGAAGGGCACGGCAGATCCTGGATCTTGTGGATAAGACGCAGGAGGAGCTGCAGGACAGTGAAAGTCAGCTGGAGGGTACGATTGGGATCGGCTGTGGTGAGCTCAAGGCCATGAAGGAAGTGGCGCGGATGATGAAGGACTTCCAGAAGGCGCATCCCCGTGTGAAATTTAACGTGTTTACAGGAAGTGCGGATGATGTCAGTGAGCGTCTGCAGCGCGGCCTGCTTGACATGGCAGTTCTGCTGAAACCGGTGGATCTGACAAAATATGCCTATATCCAGTTGAAAAGCGCGGAGCAGTGCGGAGTGCTGATGAAAACGGATGATCCGCTTGCCCGGAAAACCGGCATTGAGGCAGCAGATCTGCTGCACAGGGAGCTGATCGTTCCATCCCGTCCGGAAGTGCTGAATGATCTGGAGCACTGGTTTGGCAGGTATTATCCGCAGATGCAGATCCGCTGTACAGACAACCTCGCTGTCAACAATGCCTATCTTGTGCAGGAAGGCGTCGGAATCTGCATCATGGTCAACAGCATCACCGAGCTGCTGGATCCTTCTCTCTTTGTTTTCAGGCCATTGAAGCCGGCTTTGTGCCAGGGCTGTGTTCTGGCATGGCCGAAGGATCTGCCGCTGTCCCTTGCTGGCAGAAAGATGATTGCACAGCTGAAGGAACAGTACAGCATGCAGGATCAGATTGAGGAAGCATCATAAAAAAGGAGAAGACAGGAGTATGAAAAAGATTGTTCAGACAGCAGGCCGGGATGCTTTGGGGGAGTTTGCACCGGATTTTGCTCATTTTAATGATGATGTTCTGTTTGGCGAGAATTGGAACAATACCGATATCGATGTCAAAACACGGTGTATTGTGACCGTGACGGCACTGATTGCCAGCGGGATTACGGACAGTTCGCTCGCCTATCATCTGCGCAATGCCAAAGCACATGGTGTTACCAGAAAGGAAATTGCTGCCATCATTACGCATATTGCCTTCTATGCCGGCTGGCCAAAGGCATGGGCAGCTTTTACGATTGCCAGGACAGTATGGGAAGAGGAAGCAGAGGAAGACAAAGATGCCTTCCAGAATGAGTCTTCTTTCCGATCGGAGAACCGAATGCTTTGTCAGCGTATTTCTCTGGCAGAAGCTGGCTGTCAACAATCTGTGAGAAGCCGTTTGCAATCTATAATGTAACGTTTGAGCCGGGCTGCCGCAACAACTGGCATATCCATCATGCAAAGCAGGGCGGCGGCCAGATCCTGATCTGTGTCGGGGGATCCGGCTGGTATCAGGAATGGGGAAAGGATGCCGTACAGCTGAAACCTGGCACGGTGATCACTATTGCCCCGGGGGTCAAGCACTGGCATGGCGCTGCCAGAGACAGCTGGATGGCCCATCTTGCCATTGAAGTGCCAGGCGTGGAAACTTCCAATGAGTGGTGTGAACCGGTCAGTGATGCGGATTACGGCAAGCTTCAGTAACAGAGCGAAGGGGACTGCAGAAATGCAGTTCTTTTTGATATTGGGCATTCTGTTTGGTTAAAAATGGCTTACCTGCGTATAATGTGAAAACAACGGAGGTTTACGATATGGAAAATCGTTATGATATTGCCGTGATCGGCACGGGGCCGGCTGGACTGGAGGCTGCCATTACTGCCAGAGTGCGCAATAAGAATGTGATTCTTTTTGGATCAAAGGATCTCAGCAATAAGATGCAGGTAGTCAAGCATCCGATTCTGAATTATCTTGGTCTGCCGTCGGTGACAGGAGAGCAGATGGCTGCTGCCTTTAACAAGCAGCTGGAAGAGCTTGGCATCACCATCACCGAAAAGCGAGTGACAAGTGTGTATGCAATGGGTGACTACTTCACTTTGCAGCTGGATGACAACACGATGGCAGAGGCCAGCACGGTCATCCTGGCAACAGGTGTGGTTGCCGGCAAGCCGTATCCTGGTGAAGAGAAGTTCCTGGGCAGAGGTGTCAGCTATTGTGCAACATGTGATGCGCCTTTATATAAAGGAAAGGATGTTGCGGTCATTGGCGGTTCAAAGAAGGAAGAAGCGGAGGCAGACTTCCTTGGTGAAGTGTGCTCCAGCGTAACGTACTTCCCGCTGTACAAGGATGAACCGGAATTCAAGAACAATGTCAAAGTTGTCAGAGAAATGCCGAAGGAAATCCGCGGTGAAAAGAAGACAGAGGCGCTTGTTACATCCGGTGGTGAATATCCGGTGGACTGTGTATTCATTCTGCGTGAGGCACAGTTCCCTGGCCAGCTTGTCCCGGGTCTTGAGACCGATGGCAATGCCGTCAAGGTAGACCTGCAGATGAAAACAAACATCCCGGGTCTGTTTGCGGCGGGTGATATTGCTGGGCGTCCCTACCAGTACATCAAGAGTGCCGGTCAGGGCAATATTGCTGCCCTGTCAGCAGTGGATTACCTGGCATCACTCAGGTAATGCATGCAGGAGTCTGTCTCCTGCTTTTTTTATGCGAGCTGAGTTTATTGTTCATGTTAGCTGTGACAAACTCTAGCATGATTTCAGACGCATGAGCTTTGAGGGGGGAGAATATGATCAAGACGCGTCTGATTCGATTGCTGAAGGCATTGGGAAAATATGTGGTGATGCAGGTGGTGTAGCAGTGGATTTCCCTGCATGCCCAGATCATGATTGTGACTAAGATTGCCGGTCTGATCGGGGTGTATGGCAGCACCGGGTGACACAGAGGACTGTTGTATCGGCAGCTGCCAGAAAGGCAAGCATTCATGACTTCATTATGCGTCTGCCTGATGGCTATGACACCAATGTTGGTGAGCTTGGTGATACATTGTCGGATGGTGAAAAGCAGAGGATTGGCCTGACCAGGGCATTCCTGCATGATGCTGCCTTCATCCTGCTGGATGAGCCGACAAGCAATCTGGATGCACTGAATGAAGGCATCATCCTGAAATCATTGGCGATGGAAAAAGAGGGAAAGACGATTGTTCTTGTCTCCCACCGCAAATCTACTTTATCCATTACTGACCATATCTATGAGATGGAAAAGGGCAGGCTGGAAACAACCGGATCTTCAGAGCAGGCATAAACCTGCTTTTTTTGCATGGCATTCATTCAGGATGAATTGCAAACGCTCACAATGAAATTATTTTCTGAAAAATAATAAGAATATGTGTAAATAATGTTATAATCATGCCGTTTCATTAATAAAGGGGATGAAATGATGGATAAGAAATTTTCTACAAAGTCAATTGTCGCTACGGGTCTTGGTGCAGCTGTTTTCCTTGTGCTGTTCATGTTTGTCAAGATCCCTTCTCCGGTACCGGAGACCAACCTGCAGATTGCCTATGGCATCTCTGGTTTCTTCGCTGCCCTGTATGGTCCTCTGTGCGGCTTCCTGGTTGCCTTCATCGGCCATGCACTGAATGACTTTATTGCCTATGGCAGCCCATGGTGGAGCTGGATTGTTGCTTCTGGTCTGAGTGCTTTGATCACAGGTCTTTGCGCCAAGAAGATTGCGCCGCAGGTTGAGGATGGCAAGTTCTCCGGCAAGGAAGCAGGCACATTTGTGCTGTACACCGTGATTGCTCATGCAGTCAGCTGGATCGTTGTGGCACCGGTTCTGGATATTGTCATTTATGGTGAATCTGCCAAGCTGGTCTTTGCCCAGGGTGCCATTGCCTTTGTGACAGATGCCATCACAGCTGCTGTGGTTGGCTTACTGCTGCTGAAGGCATACAGTGCAACCAAGGTTTCCAAGGGATCTCTTGCAAAAAACAAGTAAGTAACAGCATTTCAGTTTCATGCAGGAACATTGCCCTCTTTAGGGCTGTGTTCCTTTTGTGGTTTTAAGGAGTATGCAAATGGATAACGATGTCATCATAGAATTCCGGCATTTCAGTTTTCAGTATTATGCCCAGGCAGAGCCAACCCTGCATGATATCAATCTGAAAATCCACCGGGGTGAAAAGATTCTGATTGCCGGGCCAAGCGGCAGTGGGAAAAGCACGCTTGGCAATTGTATCAACGGCCTGATCCCCAATGCCTACCGGGGTGAGATGAAAGGCGATCTGATCATTGATGGCATCCAATGTCCTGCTTCTTTATTTGCTTTGTCACAGAAAGTCGGCACGGTGCTGCAGGACAGCGACGGCCAGTTCATCGGTCTTTCGGTTGGCGAAGACATTGCCTTTGCTTTAGAGAATGACCGCATTGGACAGGATGAGATGAAGCAGAGAGTCGCAAAGATCGCAGCCAGTGTCGGCCTTTCGGATCTATTGCATCAGAATCCGCATGAACTTTCCGGCGGTCAGAAACAAAGATGTTCCATGGCTGGTGTCATGGTGGATGATGTCGATATCCTGCTGTTTGATGAACCTCTGGCCAACCTCGATCCATTGACAGGCAGAACTGCCATTGAGCTGATCAATGATCTGTGCAGAGATGGCAAGACGGTCATCATCATTGAACACCGCCTGGAGGATGTGCTGCACTGTCCGGTGGACCGCATCGTACTGGTCAATGATGGCAGAATTGTCATGGATGATACGCCGGCAAACCTTCTGTCTGCCGATGTGCTTGGAAAATACGGCATCCGGGAACCACTGTATCTGACCGCATGCCGCTATGCCGGTGTAAAGATCACGGAGGATATGCATCCGGAATCACTGCAGACGATGGACCTGACACAGGCAAAGCCCAGCCTGGCAGCCTGGTTCCATCAGAATGCTTCCAATCCATCCCAGCCAGAAAGAGAACCTCTGCTGAACATCAGCCACATTTCTTTCAGCTATGATGGCATCAAGCCAATTCTTTCGGATGTATCTGCGGTTGTCCACAAAGGTGAGATGTTAAGCATCGTCGGTAAAAACGGTGCCGGCAAATCTACCTTGTCCAAGATCTTGACTGGCTTTATCAAGCCAGATGCCGGTACGGTCACAATGGAAGGCACCGACTTATCCCAGTACACCATTTCCGAGCGTTCTGCCTTCGTCGGCATCGTTCTGCAGGATCCCAACCAGATGATCTCCAAGACGGGCATCTTTGATGAGGTGGCTTTAGGGTTGAGAATCAGAGGCGTGGATGAGAAGAAAGTGGATGAAAGAGTCACGCGTGTATTGCAGATCTGCGGATTGTCTGAGTTTAAAAACTGGCCGATCAGTGCCTTGAGCTATGGACAGAAGAAACGGGTGACCATTGCGTCTATTCTGGTATTGAATCCAAAAGTATTGATTCTGGATGAGCCTACGGCCGGCCAGGACTACTATCATTACAGCGAAATCATGGAATTTCTGAAGAGTCTGAATGAACAGGGACAGACGATCATTCTGATCACGCATGACATGCATCTGATGCTGGAATATACACCAAGGGCAATTGTATTGTGCGATGGAAAGATTCTGGCAGACGGGCCTTCCTATCAGATTCTTTCCAATAGAGAACTGAGTGAGAAAGCCAATCTGAAGATTACATCCCTGTATGAGCTGGCTGAGAAAGCCGGTATTGATCAGCCTCAGGAATTTGTGAAGTGCTTTATTGAATATGACCGCAGGGCCAGAAAGGAAATGACAAGATGAATCTGAAACTGAAAACATTCTCCTATGCCCAGCTGAATACCTTCCTGCACAGGCTGAGCGGCGTGACCAAACTGATCTGTTTCCTGCTTCTGACAAGTGCCGTCATGTTTACCTATGACATTCGTGTCATCCTGAGCATCATGGTCATGTCACTCATACTCATGAAGATTGCAAAGATCCGCTTCTCTCAGGTGCGAATCATGTATATCTATGTCTTCATCTTTCTGATTGCCAACTTCTTTCTCACTTTCCTGTTTGATCCCCAGTATGGTGTCAGAATCTATGGCACAAAGCATATTCTGTTCACCATTGCCGGCAGTTACATCGTCACCCAGGAACAGCTGTTCTATGAGATTTCCAAGTTCTGCAAGTATCTCAGTGTCATTCCGCTTGGCATCATCTTTGTTCTGACAACCAATCCGAGTGAATTCGCCTCATCGCTCAATGGCATCGGCATCAGCTACAAGGTCGGCACAGCCCTGTCTTTGACGCTGCGCTATTTCCCGGATGTGGCCGGTGACTATGAGACGATCAAGATGGCCCAGGAAGCCCGCGGTCTGGATATGTCCAGGAAAGCAAGCATGGGTTCCCGTCTGAAAAACTCTTCTGCCATTCTTTCCCCGTTGATCATGACAACCATGGACCGCATTGATCTGATCTCCAATGCCATGGATCTGCGCGGCTTTGGCAAACATAAGAAAAGAACGTGGTATGTCAGAAAGCCATTGACCAAAGAAGACTATCTCAGCATTGTCATCAGTGCCCTTGTCTTATTCGGCGCTTTGTATGTTCGTTTCTTCATCAACCATTCCTATTTCTATAATCCATTCATCAAATAACAGGAGGTATCTATCATGTCATCCATCATTTCTCCGATTCAGGAAATGCTCGTATTTCAGACCGACTTTGGCTATAAGGATTCAACCGTGGCTGCCATGTATGGGGTCGTCAAGAGTGTCGACCGCCATATTGAGATCATTGACAGCACCCATGAACTGCCTCAATTTGATATCTGGAGTGCATCCTACCGCCTGTGGCAGGCAATGCGTTTCTGGCCAAAGGGAACCATCTTCGTGGCAGTAACTGATCCTGGGGTCGGCACCGCCAGAAAGGCATGTGTATGCTATACAAAAGACGGCTATTACATCGTCACGCCGGACAACGGTTCTTTAACACATGTGGCAAAGTACAACGGTATTCAGGAAATCAGGGAGATTGATGAAACAATCAATCGCCTGCATCATGCCGGTACCGATGAGACATCTGTCTTCCATGGCAGAGATTTGTTTGGCTATTGTGCTGCCCGTCTGGCGGCCGGCATCATCGACTTTGAACAGGTTGGACCTGCCTATGATCCAGCTGATGTTGTGAAACTGCCCATGCCGCAGGCCAAGTACTGTGATCAGAAAGCTGCTGGGATGATTGAGATCGATGATCCCAACTTTGGCAATCTGTTTACCAACATCGATACCAACGCGCTTCTTGCCCATGGCTTTGCGTATGGAAAGAAGATTCATGTCATCATCCGTCATGGTGATGATGTTGTCTTTGACAGAGATCTGCCGTTTGAAAAGTCCTTTGGCATGGTGAACAAGGATGAGCCGCTGGCTTATAACAATGAGCTCATGAATCTCAGTTTTGCCGTATCACAGGGCTCCTTTGTCAACACGTTCCATGTCGGATTTGGCAGTGAATGGACCGTTGAGGTAACGGCATGAAACCAAGTATTGTCCTGCAGACAGATTTTTCTTTGTCCTGGTCTGCGGTATCTGAGATGAAGGGCGTGATCCGCATGGTGGACCATGATGTCGAGATTGTAGACAGCTGTCATGAGATCCGCCAGTTTGATCCGTTTGAGGCATCACTTGCTTTGGAAACCATTGAGCCATACTGGCCTAAAGGCACGATCTTTGTCTCAGTCGTGGATCCAGATGTTGGTACAGACCGAAGGGCATGTGCGGCGCTTTTGAATGATGGCAGTATTGTCATCACACCGGATAACGGCTCATTGACACATCTGAAATATTCTGTCGGCATCAAAGAAGTGCGCCAGATTGATGAACGCATCAACCGGTACCATGGTCCGCATGAGGCAGCCGTTTTTGATGGCAGAGACTTGTTTGGCTATTGTGCCGCGAAGCTGTCTGCCGGCATCATTACCTATGAGCAGATTGGTCCTGCCTATCCGGTCAGTGAGGTAGTGGAATGCGAAGAGTATCATCTGAAACCAGAGCTGAAAGACAATGTGCTTTCGTGCTTTGTGATGACAGGACTGCCTCACTTTGGCGGCATTCAGTTCAATGTGGACAATGCAATGTGGCGCCGTCTGGAGATTCCAACTGGCACATTGATTCATGTGGTGATTTCACATTCCGGGCATTGTGTCTTTGATCAGAATGTGGTCTATGCCAGAAGCTTTGGCTATGTCAAACAAGGCGAACCCGTGCTGTACTGCGGTTCCTCCGGCTATCTGAGTCTGGATTGCAACAAGGATAACTTCATGGCGAAGTATGGCGTTTCCTTTGGTAAAGACTGGCAGATACAGCTGCGATTGTCCTGATTTTCTGTCTCTGCGCGGTATGATAGCAGTGTAGATGCTGCGACACACCTTGTTGACAGCAGGGAGCATGTTATGAATGAGCTTTCAGCATTTCATCAGTTTTATGATGATATGATTCATGGTATATGCATTGTCCGGACAGATGGCACAGATGCGATTGTGTATGCAAACAAACGTATGCTGGCGATGTATGACTGTCAGACAGAGAAGGAATTTCTTGCTCTGGCAGAGGGACATGTGCAGGGTTTGTTTTTTGAAGGGGATGACCAGCTGGACTGGAAAGCATTTCTGACCACGGGTGGGCATGCGCATGTGACGTATCAGACTTTACAGAAGTATATGCGTTCTGCTGAGTGTGCTTTTCGTCCTGTGACGTTTGGCAGTCAGACGTATATTCTTGTTCAGATGATGAATCTGGAGGTTGCTCTGCAGGCACACAATGTGGATGACCTGACTGGCTTTCCGGCAGTTTCCAGGTTTTATCAGCAAGCGCTTGAACTGGCCAGAAAGAAGCTGGAAGATGGCAGCTTTACGCAAATGTGTCCGGTAAGATTCAATATTGCCAATTTCCGGGGCTTTAACCGTGAATATGGCATTGATGCCGGTGACCGCTGCCTTGGCTATGTGGCAGCCCAGCTGAAGCGGGTGTTTCCTGATGGTCTGTTCAGCCGGGCAGACGCGGATAATTTTGTGGCACTGCTGCCAAGGAAGGATCTTCAGGATAAGATTGATGAAGTGTGTACTGCCGTCAATCATTATCTGGGGCAGAGAAGTTTTGCCATGAAGGCAGGCATTGTCGTATTTGACAGTGATGCGCCTTCTGATGTCATCCGCCATTCTTTTGATATGGCAAAGATTGCCTGTGACAGCATCAAGAATGATGGTGAGCACTCCTGGGCTGTATTCAGGAAAGAGATGGAGAGGCAGCTGGAAATGAGCCGCTTCGTTCTGGATCATTTTGACCAGGCTCTGGAGAAGGGCTATATCAAAGTGTACTATCAGCCGGTGATCCGTACTTTTTCAGGACGGATGTGCTCGGCAGAGGCACTGGCAAGGTGGGAGGATCCGCAGCTTGGCATGATTTCTCCGGAGATCTTTGTGCCGGTTCTGGAACATGCCAGAAGGATCGGCCGTCTGGATCAGTATATGATTGAGCATACCGTGCAGAGTCTGCATGATATGCTTGCCAGCGGCAGGGCGGCTGTGCCGGTATCCCTGAATCTGTCTCAGCTTGACTTTGATCTGATTCAGCCGCTGAAGTGTCTGAATGAAGCCTGTGCGAAGTATCAGGTGCCGCATCACTACTTTCATGTAGAAATTACAGAACGGGTGCTGGCTGAGAATCAGCAGCACATGGCCAGCATCATTCGCGGCTTCCATGAGGATGGCTATGAAGTCTGGCTTGATGATTTTGGCTCTGCGTATTCTTCTCTGAAATCACTGAATCGGTTTTCTTTCAATCTGATCAAGCTGGATATGGATTTCTTCCGCAGCTTTGATGCGCGCAGCCGGGATATCATCACCAGTATTGTCAGTATGGCCAAGCGTCTTGGCATTCATACCCTTGCCGAGGGCGTGGAGACGCAGGAACATCTCGATTTTTTGAAAGAGATTGGCTGTGAACGGATTCAGGGGTATTACTACAGTGCACCGGTGCCGCTGCTGTCCCTGGGGGATGTGCTGGCCAGAAAGATGGTGACGCTGGAAACGGGGCTGGAAGCTTCTGTCTATAGCAGGGCTGGCCTGCAGGACATCATTGACAATGATCCGTCCGCTCTGTTTCTGTGTGAGAATGGAACCGTACGGATGCTGGCAGGAAATGCGGCTTTCCGTCAGGAACTGAAAGAGATTGGCATCAGTATCTCTGATGCACAGAATGGTACGCTGCTGGCTGGCAATCATACGTCAAAGCAGAGGGTAATGCAGTATCTGAAGAGTGTGTTTTCCGGGCCTGAAGAGCCGTACCTGTTTGTGGATAATGGCCATTATCTGAGACTGCAGGCTGAATTTGTGTCAGGTGTTTCCGGTTTCTGGGTTTTCCGGGCAAGCCTGCTGAACCTCAGTCTGGAAGATCAGATGGCAGGCAGCAGGCAGGAACGTTACCTGATGCAGACAGGACCACTGTTTGACGGCATGTATCTGATGGATCTGCAGAAAAATGAAATCAGGGTGATTCAATGTGTGCATCCCAGGGTTTCCGTTGGCCAGGTATTCCCGGATATAGCTGAATCCTTTGCTTCTTTCAGCAATGAGCTAGTTTATCTGGATGATCAGGAGCGCTTTCTGAAGTTTATTTCTGCTGCCCGTCTGGAGGCGGCTCTGTCTGCCTCGCAGTCCGGATATATCCAGGATGTATTCCGGATCCGCCGGGAAGATGGCAATTACCGCTGGACGATGTTTTCTGTGGTGAATGCAGATGATCCTGCCGGCAGGAAGCTGCTGCTGTGTGAACAGAAAGTATTCTTTGAACTGGAACAGGGACCGCAACAGCAGCCGCTGTTTGTATCCTCTCTGCATCCGGCGTGGACGCAGGATCAGGAAGTTCTGCATCAGTATATCCGGGATGCAGGCTTGCTGAATGCATTTTACCGGTTTGGCGGCATTCCGCTGTTCTGGAAAGATACAGAGGGAAGATTTCTGGATGTCAATCAGGAGATGCTTGACGTGCTTGGTCTGAAGCAGCGTCATGATGTCATTGGCAGAACTGCTGAGGAACTTGGCGTATTTGTGGATGCAGGCATGATCAGTGAGAGAGAACACCGGGTGCTGAGCCATGGTGAAACGGTGCATTTCAGTGCTCTGACGGTGTGTGACGGCATCAGCAGAACGGTGCCGGTTTGTGTCTTTCCATGGTATTATGACAGTTATATCGGCGGCACTGCCGGCGTGGTCCTGAAGGATGAGGCTGAGAAAGAGCAGTCATTTTTAAAGGATGCTGCTACTGGCTTCCTGAATGATTATGGTGCTTTACTGACGGGGAATGCTCTGGATAGGGCACTGCGCAGCAATGAGGCGGATTACACTGCCATTCTTCTTTCCCTGCGTGGCTTTGACCATCTGATCAGAGTCTTTGGAAAAGAATTCAGCCGCAGGGTTCTTAAGGCAATTGCCGGCGTTATCCGCCAGAGTTCTCTGGATGCAAGGGCGATCTGCGCTTATCTGAATCAGGGCAGGATTCTGCTGCTGGGTGTTCAGGAGATAGCTGCGGGCTTGATCATCTCCGCACAGACGATTCTGGAGCGTATTCAGCAGCTGAATGAAGTGGATGGCGTCGAGTGTCATTTTACTGTGGATCTGTCCATTGCATCTGGCTCTGAGGCAGACAGTTTCACCGGGCTGCTGGGTCTGCTGCACCAGAGGTGCGGACAGAGTATGTCTGCACAGCTGAATCAGACAGAGAAGCATCAGGGGATTACCTTCCCGCTGGCTGCCCTGGATGATGCCCAGGAAAGAATCTGCCTGATTGATCGGGAAAATGAAGAACTGGTGTATCTTAACAAGGCGATGCGGCGCGATCTGAATCTGCCTGCAGATTATGATCCCGCTGGTTCCAGATGCTATGAGATTCTGCAGGGACGCAATACACCCTGTGAGCATTGTATGCTGAATACACTGGCTGAGAATACCATGACCAGTCGCCGTATCTTTTTCCGCAATGCCAGTGAGGCTTATAATACCCGCGATTTGCTTGTGCAGTGGAAGGGAAGAAGCCTGCGGATGAGCATCTGCTTCCCGGATGACGACGGCCGTTCTGCGCAGGTCAGCAGAATGCTGCATGATGAAATATGGGCCAGTGAAGCCATTGCCTCTGGCATGGGAGAAAAGAATACATCTGCCGGCATACAGAAGACAGTGGATGAAATCGGAAAGAATCTGCAGGCGGAGCATCTGCTTGTCTTTGAAGAGCGGGCAGATGGAACGGTATGCTGTACGTATGAATGGTGTGCAGCGGATTCTCCTGCTTTGAAGAACGAACTGCAGAGCGTGCTGATGAGCAGGCTTGTTCCTCTGTACAGGATGCTGGAGACAAACAAAGTTGTCATGATTGCCGATTATCCGTCATTCTTTCAGGAACATCCGGATTTCTGGCTGCCAGGCTACGAAATCCGCAATGTGATTTCCGGCCATCTGGTCAATGCCGGGGGATCGGTCGGCTTTACACTTGTACTGAATGCCTATGAGGAAAACTTCCATCAGGCCGGCTATATTCTTTCTACACTGACAGACTTCCTGTCGGTGATGATCCAGAACCGCAACAATATTTCTGAGGCACTTTCCCACAGTCTGCGTGATCCCATGACGGGTGTATTGAACCGGGCCGGCCTGGCAAAGTATCTTTCCACAAGGAAACGACAGGAAACGGCAGCGTTCATCAGTGGTGATATCAATGGCCTCAAGGAAGAGAATGACCGGCATGGCCATCTCTCTGGCGATCATCTGATCTGCAGCATTTCAGACATTCTTGTCAGCTTTGCAGATAAGGATCATGTGATCCGCATGGGCGGTGATGAATTTCTGATGATAAAGGAAGGCATGGATGATGCCGGAGCACGGGATCTGATCCAAAGGATCAAGAATACATGCCAGACGGAAGGATACAGCATTGCGCTTGGCTATACCATTCACAGTGGCTCTATCAGCAATATGGATGATATTGTCAGAAAGGCAGATAGGGCCATGTATGAGGACAAGGGACATTACTATCATCGCCGTCGGAGCGATTCTCCTTTTGACAGACGCAAACATGAATGAAAATGGGCTGCTGTCTGGCTGTCAGATAGGATGGCGGACTGCGTGCAGCCTTTTTGTGCTTGCACGGATAGATATACAGCGAAAATATGTGTAATCACAAAAAATGAGCTGTAACAGCTTATTCAACTGTTACAGCCCCTTTGAAGCCCGGTTTCCTGCAGCCGGGCAGTTCATCTGCGAATATATGCTTTGTCATCCGGATTATCTTCCGTGGATACATAGCGCTCTGCCTCCATGTGCAGATCATATTTATCCCGCAGTTTTGCCAGCTGCTCCATCATAGGAGAACGATGATGGGCATCGAGTGCCTTCTGATCGTGCCAGCTGTCAATTAACAGAATGGTTTCCGGATCATTCAGGGGAATGAAGTACTCATAGCGCTCATTTCCCGGTTCATTGCGGATGGCATCCGCAATGCCGGAGGATTCCATCTCCTGGGCAAATTTTCTGGCACTGCCATTGGTGCCGTGGTAATACAGATTTACAGTCAGACGCATCATTTTTACCTCTTCTTCAGTATAGCAAAAAGGAATATGCTTTCGACATACTCCTTTTTCAGCTTATTTCTTGTAGAGAACAAGACATTCATATGGCTGCAGCGTCATATGTGCATCAATGCTGTCTCTGTGTACATTTGTTAACAGAATCTCGCTGCCTGCCGTATCATCCAGATCAGCCTGCGTCTGTGTGCCATAGAAGTTGCATAACACAGTCAGCTTTTCATTCTTCCATATTCTCTGGTATGCAAGAACAGAAGGATGCTTTTCAAGCATCGGTACATATGTCCCTTCCTGAATGATCTTCATCGTTTTGCGCAGATGAATGAGCTGCTGGTACCAGGCAAAGATGCTTTCCGGATCTTTGCGGTCATTTTCTACATTGATCTCCTTGTGTGTTTTACCTAGCGGAATCCATGGTGTGCCGGTTGTAAATCCGGCTTTTTCACTGCTGTCCCAGCACATCGGTGTTCTGGCATTGTCACGGCTGCGCTCATTGAGGATATGCAGGACCTCATGCTCGCTCTTTCCTTCCTTTTTCAGGATATGGCAGGCATTGATGGATTCCACATCACGGTACTGGCTGATGTCACCAAAGCCGGCATTGGGCATGCCAATCTCTTCACCCATGTAGATGTACGGCGTGCCGCGCATCAGATGAATTGCCGCTGCCAGCATCTTGGCAGATTCCTTCCGGTATTTTGTGTCATTACCGAATCTGGATACCGATCTTGGCTGATCGTGGCAGTTCCAGAACAAAGCATTCCAGGCATGGTTTTCCTGCATGCCGACCTGCCATTCATTGAGCAAATGTTTCAACTGCATGAAATCAAATGGCTGCAATTCCCACTTCTTTCCATCCTTGTAATCCACTTTGAGATGATGGAACGAGAACACAGAGGAGAGTTCATGGCTGTCATCACCGGCATAGCCGGAACAGTTTTTGACAGTTGTAGAACTCATTTCACCAACCGTCATTGCCTCGGGATCATTGCCAAAGCTGTTCTTGTTAAGCTCTTTAAGATAGGTATGTACCAGCGGCTGATCGGTATAGAACTGGCGGCCGTCAAAGTTGTTTGGATCATCTTCAAATGACGATTTTGAGATCTCATTGATGACGTCGAAGCGGAAGCCATGGACACCTTTTTTCATCCAGAAATTGACAATGTCTGCCATTTCTTTTCTGACGGCAGGGTTGGTCCAGTCAAGATCCGCCTGTGATACATCAAAGAGGTGCAGATACCATTCGTCAAACTTTGGCACATATTCCCAGGCTGGACCGCCGAACTTTGACTGCCAGTTGTTGGGAGGCACGCCCGGGCCTTTGCCTTTTTTCCAGATGTAGTAGGCTTTGTACTTTGGGTCGCCCTGCAGAGCTTTCTGGAACCATTCGTGTTCGGTGGAAGTGTGGTTGAAGACCATGTCCAGCATGATATCTATGCCGCGTGCTTTGCATTCTTTGACAAGTTGCTCAAAGTCGGCCATAGTACCATAGCGGGGATCAATATTCCGGTAATCCTGTACATCATAGCCGTTATCCTTCTGCGGCGAAATGCACATGGGATTGAACCAGATACAGTTGATGCCCAGCTCCTGAAGATAATCAAGACGGGAAATCACGCCCTGAATATCACCCCAGCCATCTCCGCTGGCATCACAGAATGATTTTGGATAAATCTGATAGACGACAGTACTGCTGCGATCCATCGCACGCCTCCTTAGCTAAGTTTTGCAATTCCTGTTTCACCAGCCTGTACGGACTGGTCTTTCTTTAATAATGTTACCGCGGTTCCATCTGTCAGGATGACCGGTGTTACAGCAGATTTACCCTGTGACTTGATATAGTCCAGATCCACTTCCGTCAATACATCTCCCTGATGGACAGTATCACCCTGCCTGACTCTGCCATGGAAGCCTTTGCCCTCAAGCTCGACCGTATCCATGCCAATGTGAATCAGTACTTCTTTGCCGTTGGCAGCCTTGATTCCATAAGCGTGTCCGGTTGGAAAGGCAACTGTGACTGTACCGGAGAACGGTGCCACAATCTTTCCATCCGTTGGTTCAATCGCAAAGCCATCACCCATTGCTTTTGAAGCAAATGCCTGATCCGGAACATCTTCAATTGCAATCAGCTTTCCACTTGCCGGGGATGCCATTTCTTCGCTTTCTTCTGCCTTTGTGAATGCGGCAGGAGCAGCTGCCGGTGCTTCCTCTTCAGTATCAACAGTTGTGATGCGGTCTTCGGTTGTCAGTCTCTTTTTGCCGATGATCAGTGTCAGTACAAATGGAATGACAATTGCTGCGGCCATAGCCAGGAAGAAGGCACCCCAGAACTGCGGCATGATGGACAGGAAGCCTGGAATGCCGCCGACACCGATGGCAGAGGCATTGACGCCAAAGCCGACGGAAATGATGGCAGCTATGCAGGAACCTGTCATGGCGCAGTAGAACGGGAATTCATACTTGAGGTTGACACCGAACATAGCAGGCTCGGTAACACCCAGCCAGCAGGAGATGGCAGAAGGAATATTGACTTCCTGTGCTTTTGCATTTTTCTTCTGCAGAACGGACATGGCCCATACAGCAGATCCCTGGGCAATGTTGGATAGAGCGATCATCGGCCAGAGCATTGTGCCATGAAGCGGCGTATCGGCGATCAGCTGCAGATCGATGGCATTGGACATGTGGTGCAGACCGGTGATGACAAGCGGGGCATAGAAGAAACCAAAGATCGCAGCGAAGATGATGCGGAACTTTCCGGAGATTCCGGCATAGACGACATCAGAGATCCATGTGCCAAGTGTCCAGCCGATCGGGCCCAGAACGAAGTGGGCTGCCATGACGGCCAGCAGCAGTGAGCAGAACGGGACAACAATCATCTTGATGACGGATGGTGTGATCTTGTTGAAGAAGCGTTCCAGATAGGCAAGTGTGAAGGCTGCCAGCATTGCAGGAATAACCTGTGCCTGATAGCCGATCATTCTTGCAGATGCAAAGCCGAAGTTCCAGACATAGTCAGGTGCCCAGGCATCGGCTGCCATGCCGGCAACGGCATAGGCATTGACCAGCTGGCCGGAGACAAGGGTCAGACCAAGGACAATACCAAGCATTTCAGTACCGCCCATCTTCTTCTGAACGGACCAGCAGATACCTACCGGAATGCCGGTATGGAAGACGGCTTCACCAATCAGCCACAGGAATTTGTCTACTCCAGCCCAGAACTGGGAGGTGGCAACAAGTGTCTGAGTGCCGTCACCGAAGATATACAGAGAATCAATGACATTGCGGAAACCAAGAATCAAGCCGCCGACAATGATCGCAGGAATCAGTGGTGCAAAGATTTCAGCCAGATTGGTCATCAGTTTCTGAACGGGATTCTGGTTGGACTTGGCTGCCTGCTTGACAGCATTCTTGGAAACACCTTCCAGACCGGAGATCTTGATGAAATCGTTGTAGTAGTCAGCGACATCGTTGCCGATGATGACCTGGAACTGTCCGGCCTGTGTGAAGGTTCCCTTGGTAGAAGGCAGGGCCTCAATCTTCTTGACATCTGCCTTGGACTGGTCAATCAGGACAAAACGCATTCTGGTGACACAGTGAGAGACTGCTTTCACGTTGTCTTTCCCGCCAACGTATTCCAACAGTTTTGAAGCATCATTTTCGAATTTTCCCATATTTGCCTCTCTATGTACATGTACGTACATGTTCTGCATAGTGATCATATCTTGTACGTACATGTATGTCAATAGCAAA
This sequence comes from Grylomicrobium aquisgranense, assembly GCF_033971865.1. Classification (NCBI taxonomy): domain Bacteria; kingdom Bacillati; phylum Bacillota; class Erysipelotrichia; order Erysipelotrichales; family Erysipelotrichaceae; genus Grylomicrobium; species Grylomicrobium aquisgranense. The sequence continues at coordinate 59,702 of NZ_JALBUR010000003.1, forward strand.
ATGAAAACGCTCTCCGCAAAAGAGAGCGTTTCATGCTTTGGGATTTCTTCTGGCAAAATCACGGAACACAAACTTGTCCGGGCGATGACGGCTGGATGTGTACTGGAAGACACGTGCATCGTCCAGATAGGTGAAGGATTCCACATTGACAACCATGTTGAAGTGCTTCATATCCAGCCAGCGCATATCCTGATTGGTTGCACTCTGGCAGGTGATCTTCTTCTCGGCATAGGCAATCGGCAGATGCAGTGTTTTTTCCAGATATGCATACAGGGAATCGGCTGCGATTTCCCTGGTGATGCCAGGACAGATCGCAGCATTGAGAACATCGGTATCCAGGATGATGGCTTCGCCATCGACGCGCCTGACTCTTTGCAGAAGATAGATCCAATCATCCGGATTCATCTTCAAATACTTCTGAAACTTCTCATCCGGATGCGTCTTTTCACAGCAGATAACTTCAGTTTCTACATGGTTTCCCATGGTTGGAGCAAGCTCCTTGAAGGAGACAACGCCATTGACCGGAAAGGCGAACCGGTTGATGGACAGTACGATGGAACCGATCCCTTTTGCCTTCTGGATATAGCCATCCTGTGCCAGCAGTGACAGTGCCTTGCGGATGGTATCACGGGATGCGCCATAGTGTTCCATCAGTTCATGCTCTCCCGGCAGGCAGGAACCGGCAGAATAAGTGCCATCCTCAATCTGTGCCCGTATTCTGTTTTCAATCTCCTGATACTTTGACATATGCTTTCCGTGTTCATTATACACGGGTAATTTTCAGGATGTCATGGGTGGAAAGACACCAAAGCAAATCTGTTTGCTTGTATCAGATTAGATTCGTAACCCATGAAAGAATGTTTTGCATATCACCCTGATCCTGAATTCTGCTATGATATTCGCTCCTTGACTGCAAATTGTATGGTGCTAGAGTAGGAAGCGACAAGTGAATATCTGCTGGGGGAGCGTCAGCTGAGAGTGTGCGTTGCACAGACCCTTTAAACCTGATTCGGACAATGCCGATGTAGGGAAGTGATGATGATCAGAATTTTTTTCAGCAGGAAAAATAGTTCTGATCATTTTTTGTTAAAAGATGCCCTTTTCTGGTGGATAACCGCCCATGTCTGAAAGGGGATCTTCATGAAAGAAGAAAAAGAAAGTATCATGCATCATCTGGAGCTGCGGGATGTCATTCTGATGGCCGGCTTTGGCATTATTTTTGCCATTGTGTATCTGGCTGTTTTCAATGTTGGAATGGGCCTTTCTGCTGCACTGACCACAACTGGTCTTGGCGATTTCTCATTTGACATCATTTATGGCGTCTGGTTCATGGCCGGAACAATGGCAGCTTACATCATCCGCAAGCCAGGGGCAGGCTTGATTGCTGAAGTGCTGGCTTCGGTTGTCGAATTGTTAATGGGAAACTCTGGAGGCATCGCTGTTGTTATTACAGGTCTGATCCAGGGACTTGGTACAGAACTTGGCTTTGCCATTTTCCGCTATAAGAGATGGGATATGGCATCTCTCTCACTGGCATCTGTTCTATCCGGTGTCTTCATTTATGGCTATGAGCTGTATTACCTCCAATATTATATGCTGCCATTTGGGATGCATTGCGGCCATCTGATTATTCGTTCCATCAGCGGCATTGTTTTCTCAGCACTGATTGTCAAGGCTGTCTCAGATGGCCTGGCAAAGACAGGTGTTTTAAAGAATTATGCAATTGGCAAAACGGTAAAGCATGCAGTTGTTCATGAAGAGGAGGCATGACATGGAAAAACTGAAGATTGTTTTTGACTGGTTCCCGAATACGATTCATGCAGGTATTCTCGCAGCGAAAAAGAATGGGGAGTATGAAAAGGCAGGACTGGATGTAGACATTGAGGGACAGGTACACCACGCCATGGATCCGTCCACTACGGATATGATCTGCGGACCGGAAATTTCGATGTTAATGAACATGGAGCATGGGGTTGCTCTGACCGGTATTGCCCAGTTTACACAGAAATGTGATTCTGGACTGGTTTCTTTGAAATCTGCGGGAATTTCCAGAATGAAAGATTTGGAGGGAAAGAGACTGACATACTGGGATCTGCCCTGGTATCATCCGGCTGTTGGCTATCTTGTTGAGAAAGATGGCGGTGATTACAGCAAGGTCAAGAAAGTGATGATGGATGTGGGGGATATCGTCTCAACACTTGGTACAACAGCAGATGCGACATGGGTCTATGAGAACTGGGAAAAGTATGCTCTGCTCGATGCTGGCAAAGAAGTCAACTACATCAACTTTGGAGATATAGATCCGATTTTCAACTTCTGTGCACCGGCAATTGCAGCAACCGGCAATGCGATTGCCAATAAGGCAGATGCGCTGCGTACCTTCCTGCATGTTACGGATCTTTCGTATCGCAGGATGGCTGCAGATCCAGAGAAGATTCTTGAAGTCAGCGATATGATCCCGGAAGCAAGCAGTGACAACATGCTTGTCGCTGGTGCTAAGCATCTAGCACCGATCTGGATTGATGAAAATGGTAAATGGGGACGTATCAAGCCGGCGATGTGGAATAACATGGCAGACTTCCTTGTTAAAAAGAACGTCATTTCCAAGCGTAGGGAGAAAGAATTCACGAACGAATTCTTTGATGACTGACTGTGAACATTTCTGCTTCACATTTGAGCTTTGCCTATGATGAGCAGGGACCTCTGATTCTGAAAAACCTGAGCTGTGAATTCAAACAGGAGGATATCACCCTGCTGGATGGCAATACCGGGGAAGGAAAGTCAACTTTCCTGTATCTTGCGGCAGGGTTGTATCCGCATTATGCCGGTGTTTTGAAAGAAGGTACCGTACTTGTAGATGGAAAGGATCCTGGGAAAATGGATCCATCTGAACGCTGCCATTATGTTGGTATGATGTTTCAGAATCCTGACCTGCAGTTCTGTATGGATACGGTACGCAATGAGATGATCTTCTGTTTGGAAAATCTTCAGGAAAAGAAGGAAAACTTTGAACAGAAAATCAAAGAAGCACTGGCTTTCTGCGGTATTTCCCATCTGGAGAACAGAAAGCTGATGATCCTGTCAGGCGGCGAAAAGCAGAAAACAGCATTGGCATGTTTATGGCTTCTGAGACCCAAATGGCTGCTGTTGGATGAGCCATTTGCCAGCATAGATCAGACATCCCGGCATGATCTTGTTCAAAAACTAATGCAGATGCACAGACAGTACGGTACAGGCATTGTGGCGGTGGACCATCATCCTGAAAACTGGCTTGGTGCTGCCACTTCTGTATGCCATATGCGCAATGGTCAGATTTTTCCTGGAAATCTGCAAGATCTGAATCCTGAACCAGTGCCATACATGGCAGATACAGGAAGAAATCATATTGGTGATGTTGTGCTGCAGATGCAGGATGTGTCTGTATGGCATCAGGATGAGCAGCATCCTGTGATTGATCATGTAAATCTGACTCTTCGCCAGGGTGGCAGCTATGCCATCCTTGGCGAGAGTGGATCAGGTAAAAGTACTTTGTTTGGCGCTGTATTCGGTTTGTATCCGTACCATGGGAAGATTCTTTTTCCGGATAAAGAGATCAAGAAAATGAGGCACCATCTGGCTGGACAGATTGGGATGATTACGCAAAGCCCTCAGGATCAGTTTATTGGCGGAACCGTACGGGACGAGATTGAGGCTGGCATGAATAAAGATAATAATGATGATGCCCAGAAAATCCTGCGTGAAATTCATTTGTGGAAATACCGTGATGTTTCTCCTTATCTTTTAAGCCAGGGACAGCAGAGAAGACTTGGTGCAGCGGCAATGATGAACAGCCGCTGCCGGCTGCTGTTATGTGATGAGCCAACCTGTGCCCAGGATCCTCAGAGTGCATACACGATCATGACCAACCTGTTGCAGGAAGCCAGAGCAAAGCATATTGCACTTGTGTTTTCCACACATGAACAAGAACTTGCAAAGGTATTTGCGGATGAAATCTGGATGATCAAAGATCATACTTTGGTCAGAAAGGAGATTCGATGAGCTCTCTTAACCCATCTACGAAACTGATTGGACTTGTCGTGATGACAATGATTCTGGCAGGCGTTCACAATCCAATCCTGAATGTTGTTGTTTTTCTGGTGGCATCCATCCTCTGTCTGCAATCATTGATCAAGGAACACAGGGGTGTTCATCTCTATTTTTATCCAATGATTCCTATTACCCTGCTGGCAATTGGAATGTTCTTTACCGGATACCGTTTCACTTCTGCGCCATCTTCGGTTGTAAACAGTCATATCATGACAGGTTCTACACTGGCAATGATTCCCGGGAATGTTTATAACGGCCTGATCTTTGCCTCAAGAGTGCTTGTGTATGCATCAATCGGCCTGCTGTTTGCTTTGACTAGTGACCCGGTCACAATGGTGCGCTCCTTTGAAAAACAGCTCCATGTCCCGCAGATGTTTGCCTATGGGCTGCTTGCGGCATGGAATGTATTTCCACACATGGCACAGGAATACAAGAAGACAAAGATTGCCTTCCAGGCTAGGGGCATTCATGTACTGCCATTTTCTCCTAAGCTGCTTGTAACTCTCATGGTGAAAACAACCAGGTGGTCAGATGAACTTGCAATGGCAATGGAATCAAGGGGCTTTTCCTCTCATCAGACAAGAACCTCCTATCAGGCTCCTGTCATTCGGAAACGTGACATGATATTTCTTGCCGTAACGTGCGTCCTGTTTCCATTCTGTTGTATTGTACTGTAAGCTTCTCAACTGAAAATCAGCAGTAAATTGGAATTACTGCTGGTTTTCAGTTTTCTGTTTTTACCGGAATTTTTGAAACAATGAATCATGAGGGAAAGCACGGTGAATAACAGAAAGCGGTATACTTTTGGTGTTATGAAAACTGATGAAATATTTGCCAGCGGCAAGATGAGCAGTGTGATCTGGAAGATGGCAGTGCCTGCCATTGCAGCCCAGCTTGTCAATCTTCTCTACAGTATTGTGGACCGTATCTATATCGGACATATTCCTGACATTGGCACAACGGCTCTGGCTGGTGTTGGTGTGTGCAATGCCATCATCATCCTGATCTCTGCCTTTGCCATGATTACAGGCGGCGGTTGTGCACCGCTTGCCTCTATTGCCTTAGGCTCCGGCAGAAAGAAACGGGCCAGCCAGATGATGAACAATGGCTTTGTCATCATCATGGTGCTGGGGGTGATCCTGATGGTGATCTTCGGATTGACGATTGATCCGATGCTCAGACTGGTCGGTGCCAGTGACGCTACCCTTCCATATGCACATACCTACCTGTCTATTTATCTGCTTGGTACCTTGTTTGTCATGGCTGCCATCGGCATGAACCCATTTCTGAATGTGCAGGGGCATCCCGGTCTGGCCATGTCTACTGTCATCCTTGGTGCGGTATTGAATATCGTACTGGATCCTGTGTTCATGTTCGGCTTTGGCATGGGTGTTGCCGGTGCGGCCTGGGCAACCATCCTGTCCCAGTTTGCCAGTGCCCTGTGGATCATTCTGTTCCTTGTCTCAAAGAAATCATCATTGCGTCTTTGCTTTGCGGATATGAAGCCCAACAGGGAAATCATGCATAAGATCTTTGCCCTTGGTATTTCCCCGTTTGTCATGGCATCCACCGAAAGCATCATCGGCTTTGTCATGAACGGCATCCTGGTTAAGTACGGAGATCTGTATGTCAGCGTATTGACCATCATGTCCTCATGCATGCAGATGATTGCCGTACCGCTCAACGGCTTCCAGAACGGTGCTTCTCCGGTCATTTCCTATAACTATGGCCATGGCAGCCCGGACAGAGTCAAAGAAGGCTTTAAAGTGATCTTCCTGAACATGACCTTGTTCAACTGCTTCATGAGCCTGATGATGATTTTCTTCCCCGGCTTCTTTGCCGCTCTGTTTACCAGTGATGCCACATTGATTGCCGGCGTTCAGAAAGCCATGCCTCTGTTTATGGCAGGCATGACCGTGTTTGGCATGCAGAGAGCCTGTCAGACTATGTTTGTCGCCCTGAATCAGCCAGGTGTTTCATTATTCATCGCCCTGCTCAGAAAGATCTTCCTGCTTGTGCCGCTGGCATTCCTGTTCTCCCATTTCTTTGGGGCCATGGGTGTCTTTGGCGCCGAAGCTGCAGCTGATGCCTTTGCTGCCATTACATGTATTCTGCTGTTCAGGCATATCTTCCCTGGTGTATTGCAAAAGATGAAAGTACAGCAGGCATAAGAAAAACAGGCGTGAAGTCCTTTATGGATTCCACGCCTTTATTGTGCTGTTATGCTGCTTTTTTGCAGTACTGCCAGCATGATGGCCATGACGGCCGGGAAGATGATGGCAGCCAGCAGGCCTGCCTGCAGGTTGTTATGGCTGGCAGCGGAGATCATGCCGGTTAATGTCGGGCCGGCATTGCAGCCCAGATCCCCGCCTAAGGCAAGTAATGCAAACAGCGCCGTACCGCCTGTTGGCAGCTGTCTTGCCGCAATGGAGAAGGATCCCGGCCACATGGCCCCTACAGCAAAGCCGACAACGCCGCATCCTGCCAGACCGATCCAGCTGATCGATGTCAGGGATGCCAGACAGTATCCGATGATGCATAACAGGGCGCTGAAGATCAGATATTTTCGGATGTCGATGCCATGGGTGCTGGCATGAATGACACGGGAGAGTCCCATCAGGAAAGAAAACAGGCATGGTCCGGCCAGGTCTGCCGCGGTCTTGGAGACATGCATGCCGCTTTCGGCAAAGGCAGATGCCCATTGGCTCATGGCCTGCTCGGAAGCACCGGCGCAGATCATCAGGACAAATAACATCCAGAACAGAGGCTTAAAGAGTAACTGGTGTACGGGCATGGTTTTTCCCTGCTCTGTCAGTGTGTTGATCGGGACGATCGAGAAGATAAAGCCATTGACGATTGGCAGGATGGCCCAGAGAAAGGCCAGGATCGGCCAGTGATGGATGGAGAAGATGTGGAAGAACAGAGTGGAGACCAGTGTAACGGCGACAACACCCCAGCAATAGAAGGAATGCAGTAAGCTCATGGCTGATGCTTTGTCATCCGTTGGACAGGCTTCAACGATTGGCGAAATGAGGACTTCGATCAGGCCGCCGCCTATGGCATAGATAATGACACTGATCAAAAGCCCCACAAAGGCATTTGACAGAACATGCGGCAGGATGCCAAGCAGGATGAGACCCAGGACAGCACAGATATGCGCCGCAACGATGCTGGTGCGCCATCCGATCTTATCGACAAACTTTGCGCTGAGTAGATCGATGACAAGCTGGAAACCGAAGTTGAATGTGATCAGGAAGGTGATCTGTGCCAATGGAATGCCATATTCTTTCTGGAACGTGACAAACAGCAGCGGTGCAAAGGAATTGACGACTGCCTGGGTGATATAACCTGCATAGCAAGCATGGATGGTTGCTTTATAGTTGGAACGCAACATTATATTCTATTTCAGATATCCAGATGTCTGTACAGTGACTTTGCAATGCCGTCATTGTCATTGGTATCTGTTACTTCATCCGCAATCTCTTTGACTTTCTCTGTGGCATTTCCCATGGCAACCCCGATCCCGGCATATTCCAGCATGGAAATATCATTCTCGGCATCACCGAAGGCGATAACTTCTTCGGGTCTGATGTGCAGCTTTTCCATGGCCATTCTGATGGAAGTGCCTTTGTTGATGCCTTTCGGGCAGTACTCATAGTAGAAGTTGGCAGTAAACATGCAGGACAGCGTGTCTTTAAAAGGCTCTCTCATTTCCTGCCAGTGTGCCTGCAGATAGCTGCTGTCAGCTGCAGTGAGAATTTTGTGGACCGGGAAGTTGGTAAAGGATACCAGATCCTTTGCTTCCATCAGACGGTAATCACAGCAGCGGGATTCATATTCGATGACATTGAATTCTCTGTCACCATCATGAATCATGCCGGCAAAGACATTCTCTACCACAAGATATTCGCCATATGCAATCATCGGAATCACATCAAACTTCTTCATGTGCTTCAAAACGGCAGTGACAAGGTCCTGCGGCATGGTGATATCTACCAGTACTTCCTGGTTTTCACAATCGGTGACACGGCCGCCATTGTAGGCAACATACAGGCCATGATGATATGGCATATCCAGCAGGTTTCCATACTGTACAACCCCGCGGGTCGGCCTGCCGCTGGCAATGACCAGAATGATGCCTTTATCCTGCGCATGCTTCAAAGCTGTGAGTGTTTTCGGCGTAATCTTTTTTTCACTGTTGGTCAGTGTGCCGTCAATATCCAGAAGTATTGCTTTGATCATATTCTATCCTCTTTTATGTGCCGGACTATTCTAGCATGAATGCTTGCCATATCATCCCCGGGTGGTAAAATTTTTTATCGGACACTTGTCCCGTCAGTAGCGGCTACCTGACGTAAAACGAAAATAAGGAGATGTTTTTTCATGAAAAAAGTCAATCTGGACAGTTTTGCAAAGACTGCCATGATCGCTGCCATCTACACGGTTGTTTCCCTTGCACTGGCACCGTTTTCCTTCGGCAATATTCAGGTACGGATGGCCGAAGCACTGACGATTCTGCCACTGATCTATGAACCGTCGATCTGGGGTGTGACACTTGGCTGTTTCCTGACCAATCTGATTGGTGCTGCCATGGGTGTCAATCCGACCGGCATGCTGGATGCGGTGGTAGGAACACTGGCAACCTTCCTGGCTGCCTGGTGCACATACAGGCTGCGTAACCATACGATCAAAGGGTTCCCGCTGTGGTCCATTCTGATGCCGGTGATCTTTAATTTCTTCTTTGTCGGCGCAGAACTTTCAGCACTCTATTTCCAGGGAAATTTTGTACTGGGACTTCTGATCATGGGCGCAGAAGTTGCCGTTGGAGAACTGATTGCAGTGATTCTTGGCTGGCTGTTAGTCAAGGCGCTGTCCCGGACAAAGATTTTCGAATAAAACGTGAAAAAAAACATGTACTGTTCCAATTGCCGCAGGAACGTGCATGTTTTATTTTCTGCTGATGGTCAATACAAGGAAGAACAGACCGCCAAAGACACCAATGACAGCTGCCAGCAGCGGCCAGTTGATGCCATTCTCTGTGGAAGCTTCTGCAGCTTCTGTATCTTCTGTATCTGTACTTTCTGCCTGTGCGGTTTCCTCACTGGATCCTGTTTCATCATTGGCTGCGGCTGTCTGTACCGGTGCATCATTGGCAATGCAGTCCTGATTGTACTGATACAGCAGATCATTGGCAGCCGAACAGATCTCAGCACTGTCATATCTGCCTTCCACATCTACCATGACCACAGCCAGATAGGGCTGATCACTCATGACGATTTCGGCCACATCATTCACATAGTCATACCATCCCTGCTTCTGATAGACCGTTGTCTGCTGGGAAAGATCGTTGTCAAAACCGTTGCTCTGATCGGGATCGGACATATAGGAGAGCAGTTGTTGAAACTGATCCTGGTTGTTATAGAGGTACTGAAGCACATCCATCAGGAAGTCTGCCGGATAATCATTGTCTTGATAGGTGATGGGATCGATGCCGCCTTCTTCCTGATACTTCTGGGACCCGAAGGTTTCAAACATCAGATCTTTGTACTGATCATAGGAGCCAAGGGCATACATCAGTGTTTCTGAGGAAGGATTGTCGGACTGTACAATGGAAAGATAGTGTGCCTGAGACAGGGTGTACATGCCGATGGCTTCATCCGGGTCGATATTGCCGGCATTTTCCTGCAGGTAGTAATACATGTTCAGCGGCAGCTTGTAGGTACTTGCCGCAAACATATAGGTATCGCCATTGTACTGCCAGTATTCACCCGATGCTGTGTTGCAATAGGCAAGCGAAAAAGAGTCCTCATCCAGATCATACTCTTCCATAAACTGCTGAACTCTGGCATCCAGAGAAACAAAAGACACCTGGTCTTCTGCCTGTACGGGTGTGATGACCATTGCCCCGGGCAGAGAACAGGCGCATAACATGTTCAGAAGTCTCTTTTTCACAATGTCAACATGCTACCGCAAATCTTAAGATTTTTCCTGAAGGTTATCTGAACATTCATGCAGAATTGTGCAAATGATGTATTGAAATGATCTGAAAAAGCAGAATGATGCATCATCCCTGCTGGCTTCGGGCTTCATCATGGCAGATGCCGGCATGTTTGTTTATTATAACAGGCAGTATTTGTTAGAAAGAAGGAGACATATGAAAGAAGCTTCGGTGATGGTTCCGTTTCTGGATCAGACATCTGAACCGGATATTCTGTTTGAAGTCCGCCAGCGTTCCATCCCGCAGGGCGGAGATATCTGTCTCCCGGGCGGACAGAAAGAAGCTGATGAGACAGCGCAGGCAACAGCGACCCGTGAGACATGTGAGGAACTGCTGATCAGGCAGGAGCAGCTTCATGATGTGACGCCGCTGTTTACACTTCCGGGTCCCGGCGGCATTGCTGTACATGCCTTCCGCTGTCATCTTGCGGATTATCATCATACGTATGGGACCTCTGAAATTGAAAGTGTCTTTACGATGCCGCTGTCATGGTTTCAAACACACGAGCCATCAGTGCTGGAAGTACAGATGGAGATGAGACCGGAGGATCAGGCTGCCATCAGGGAACTGATCCACCGGTCTGATTATGCTTTCCGTCCGCAAACCAGAGTCATGCGCTTTTACAATACAGACCATGGCGTGATCTGGGGATTGACGGCAGAGATCCTGTACCGCATCATGCACCCGTGATCAATCATCCTGTGATTCATTTTATATGACGAGTGATACGGCACGCAGAACCAGTGCTCTTTGCCTGCTGTAATACCATTGAGAAAGCAGTAAAGCAGAAATGATGGCAGGATGTGGATCGGCATAGAACAGCCTTTTTCTGTGATTGTGTCATATCCTGGCAGGAAAAGGAACAGTTTTCTACTGAGATGTTCTGGCTGACTTTCAAAAAGAATGAGAACGGTACAGCATGGTAGAATGGAAAGCACGGAGGAAAACTATGGAATTTGTGTTTGCCGGTGGTGCCAGAGAAGTGGGAGGCAGCTGTATCTATGTCAGACTGAAAGAGATGGGGATTCTGATGGATGCAGGCATTCATCAATCAGGCAGTAAGGATCCTCTGCCTGATTTTCAGGCTGTCCAGCAGGCTGGCGATGTGGATGCGATCATCGTTTCCCACGCCCATATGGACCATACGGGTTCTCTGCCGGTGATTTCCAAAGCATATCCCGGTGCAAGGATTTATATGACGCCGATGACCATGGATCTGACAAGAATCCTGCTGGCAGACAGTCTGAAGCTGATGAACCGGGCAGAGGGCAGTGTCCCTTTATACTCACAGGATGATGTGGATGCCATGATGGCAAGGGTGGTGCCGGTTCCTTTTGAAACACCGTACCAGATCAGAGAAGGCATTACATTTACGTTTTATCCTGCCGGTCATATTGCCGGAGCTGCCTGCATTTATCTGATGACACCGGAAGGCTCGATTTTCTACTCGGGAGATGTGTCTGGCTTTGCGCAGGAGACCATTGAAGGAATCCGGATTCCAAGACTCCGCCCGGATGTCGGCCTGTTTGAATCGACTTATGGCAACCGGCTCCATGCCAACCGTCAGGGCGAGGAGCAGAAGCTCATTGATACGGTCAGCGAGGCAGTCCGGCAGGGAAAGAAAGTGCTTATTCCTTCCTTTGCCCTGGGCAGATCGCAGGAAGTGCTGCTGATTTTAAGCAGGGCCATGGCAAAGAAACAGATTCCGATGGTGCCGGTGTATGTGGATGGCATGGTCAGGGATATGACGATGGCATATCTGCGATATCCAACATATCTGCGGGCTGTGCTGGCCAGAAAGATCATGAAGGGACAGAATCCGTTCTTTCATGATGCGATTCAGCCTGTCAGCAATGCGATGGACCGGAAGGAACTGGTGCATCAGAAAGGACCTGCGATCTTTGTGGCAAGCTCAGGCATGTTAACGGGTGGACCAAGTGTCACTTATGCAAAGGAACTGGTGCCGGATGAAAATGCCGTGATTATCATCACCGGCTATCAGGATGAAGAAGCACCTGGCCGTACGCTGCTGAATATGATGGATGCAGATCAGGAAGAAAAAGATGCGGTGATTGATGGCACCCTTCTGCCAGTGAAGTGCAAAGTTGTCCAGGTCGGTCTGTCTGCCCACTCTGACAAGTCAGAACTGCTGGCATTGATGGAGCGTCTTGGCTGCCATCAGATTGTGCTGGTTCATGGTGATGAAGATGCCATGAGTGCCCTTGGCACAGAGCTTTCCGGCAATCTGGCCAATCATGTCTATCAGCCATCCACCGGCACTTCCCTTTCTTTCTCGTTTCATCACCAAAGAAAACAGTTGCCTCAGCAATTATCAAATACCATGCATGGTACAGATATCGCTGATCCACAGCAGCAGAAAACACTCTATGCCTTCTGGCAGCAGAACTATCCTTACCGCACTTTTACCATGCAGGATCTGTATGCAATGTATACCGGCAGAACCATCCATGCCGATCAGTATGATGCACAGGAAGAAGAACAACTGCAGCAGTTTGCCAATATCATTGAAAATTCTGTCTATTTCAGCCGTGATGCCAGAAGGATGTTTCTGTTCAGACGAAACAATGAAGCAGAGATTGCGGAACAGACAAAGAAGAAGGAACCTGCCATGCAGGATGTACAGGCAGAACTGAGCGAGCTGTTAAAAGAGATTCCTTATCGGAAACTTGGCTTTTACCAGGATGAGAAAATGGTGAAGATCATCTGTGACTATCCCGATGCCTTTGATAAGACTGTACTGCAGAATGTGGATGAGAAGATCTTCCATGATACGGGCTGGCATGTATCGCTGCATGAGGCCATGAACCACCAGGCAGCGGATATTCTGCTGCACAATCTGTTTGCCGGCAATGTGAAGAAGATTTCCTACTATGAAGAAAAGAAGGAATATGTGATCAGCCTGCTGGATGAGAGCAAGGCAGATCCGTCTTTTTCTGAACTGTTTACCAAGACAACCGGGTGGAAGCTGGCCTTTGGAATCCCGAGTGGTTCTGCCGTGTCAGTGCCGGAATCATCTGCAGTACAGGATGAAATGATGATCCTGAGCCATGGGAAAAATCCGCTTGAACAAAACGCTGCCATGACACTGATCCATGCCATGTTTGCAGGGGAGGATGTCAAACCATATAAGCTTGGCATCAAGACGGTCTCAGGTGTGCGCTGCTTTGAGGCTGCCTTCCTGTCGCCACAGCTTGGTCTGGGAAAAAAAGAACTTCTGCAGAAGTGTGCCGATGATACGGGCTGGAATATGCATATCGCAGCCAGTGTGAACCAGAATGCCATTCAGATTCTGTTGGCACAGTTATGCGCGCAGTATGGCATTTCTCTATCGAAGAATCCCTCGTATCTTGCGGGTGAAAAGACGATGGAGATCCGGACTGTGCAGGAGATTCCGGAAGAAATGAAAGACCGGTTCCACAAAGAAACCGGTCTGTATCTGAGAAAGAAAATCTAACTGTTGTAGTCGCCGCCGGAAATGCCGAAGTATTCTTCAAAGGACAGGTCCGGATCGATGTTATACATGGCAGTAGCTGTATCGACACCGACATAGCGGTAATGCCATGGCTCATAGTCATAGCCGGTATAGTCTGTCTTGCCTTCAGGGTAGCGCATAATGAAGCCGTATCTGTAAGCATTGTGATACAGCCACTGGCCGGCATCGGTATTGATGAAGCTCTTGTCACAATACGTGCTTTCATCATCTCCGTTGAGATCTGCAGCCAGCCCAGTCTGATGATCGGAATATCCAGGCCGTGAGGAAATGGAATCCGCATAGTCGGTGCCATCATCATCCACATATTTGTTGTACAGTGTTGTCTGCAGGTCATAGGAGCGGTATCCGGAGCCCAGCGTCAATGTGATGCCGTCAGCCTGTGCGGCCGCAAACATATTCTCCATCGCCGTGGCAGCCTCTTCCCGCATTACGGCATTGTTATAAATCTGGGCAACATTAACATAACGCACATCCTCAGGGGCATAGCCCGATGGCAGAGGATGTTTTTTGTTTGCACAGAAGAGAATGCTGCTGGGATCTGTCAGACGGGTATCATTTTCCGGATCTGTGGATGCCGGTGTAAAGACGGCAGTGGGATTGGATGTTGAGGCGGCAGAAGCGGAAGAATCAGCAGTTTCCGATGCCTGCGCACTGGAAACAGCAGAGGCAGACGGGGAAGCGGCAGCACTCTGTTTATGACGCATCGTATCCACAAGAGAAACAATGCTGGCCAGGATCAGAGCCATCACGGCTATTACGACAACCAGGCGCTGATAGCGCAGATGTCTTTTCTTTCTACGGTATTTCATGCCCCGACATGATAGCACAGAAATGATTGTCAATGCAGGCAGACTTAGACTTAGACAATATGTAAAAGCCTTCCATTAACTTGTGTGTTAGCACCTGTGAACACGAATACGTATTCCCCTGCTGTTGCTGACATCGTCAGCTGCTGCAAGGGAATCAGGAAAAAGGTTGGAAATGATACAGAGATCGTTGTTAGGTATGAAGCTGGCTGCCTTGGATGCGTGCATAGATGATTGTGTAATGATGTTTTTTTAACCAGCTGATTCACTTCTAACCAGGTTAATGTATTCTCTCTTTGATTCAATATATACTTGTCTGTGAAGATCGAATGATGCATATCTGTTGATGTAAATACTGCTGACATTGCGATACTGACGAATGACTTCATTGATTTTGCTGTGAAGGCTGTTAACTGTATTCAGATGATTTACCTGGTCATACGAAAGGCCAGATTTCAGTTCCTTATGCGGGCAGTTTCTCTCAGAAAGCACACCATCATATGCACGCTGGCTATCCGTCCACACAAATGTTCCTTCTTTAATGTGAGTGCACACTTTCTTAAGCTCTTCTGTTCTTGGCCTGCCAGTGTTCTCGGTATGACTAAATGATTTTCCATTTCTCTCAACTACGCTGCTGAGGCATACTTTGTCATGGGATATTCCTGTTCTCCGCTTTTGCGAAGGCCGATAAATTGTCACCTGATGCCTGGCATCATCTATTTCCGCATGAACAAGGCCTTTATGGCACTCATTGATGTACTTCTCATCAGCTTCACAAGGCTTGCTTAAGACTGTTTCTTCATTTGCCGCTTCAAGAAATGCCAGAAGCTTGTGTCTCATACGGAAAACTGTGACAGTATGTTTGTCAATCTTAGCTGCCGTTTTCTCAAGTGAAACGTTATTGAATGTATCCTCAATAACCGTATTCCAGATATCACGCGAACAGTGTGAGTAGAAGGTCAACTGTCCACGATCTGCTGTAAAGCGGCGGTGACATAGAGGACATTTAAAAAGCTTCTTAGAGCGCTCTCTCTTGCCATCTACTTCTTTGTAGGTGTAGCCGCCTTTGCCAAATGTATCAATTTCTTCATGACACTTTGGACAAACCTGAAAAGAGTATTCACTTGTTTTCTCATTCAGGTCCAGAAAATCATTAATGGTGCGAATCACCTTATCCTTCTGGTAAGGAAACAACGATTGTATTTTCTCGGAGATCTCATCAAAATCAGTTGTGCCAATCAGTTTATCATCCATGGAATTCACCTCACATGAATGATGATAATCAGCCAGCTTAGCATTACTGTACCTGAACAAGTACAGCAACCATAGAATTCACCAATTTGTTAATATGCCCTTAGAAAAAGATGCAGCGGGAAATTATTTACAGTGATGTAGTTCTGACTAGTTGACTGTACTTTTTATCATATGATATATACGCAAATAACAACAGCCTTTTTTCTAATCTAATTATCTTTTATATTTTTGATAGGAAAATGGAGAAAGGGGGGATATGCAATGTTATCATTTTGTCTATCCAGGTATAAGAATGGAGATAATCTCAAAAAGAATCAATTGAAAAATGCGCGTGATTATTGAGCAAATATATGTTTGAAAGGAGAAGAACATGAAAAAAATCGCCAAAGCGTTGATTGCTGTCCTTGTTGGAATCGTCGTAGCATTTCAGCCAGTATCTGTTTATGCAGCACCCGAGTCAGATAATCTTTCATTGGAAGATAGATACTATCGTATTCTAGCAAGCCGAATTGCAAAGAGTCCTCATTTAGCACCGGTCTTTGAAAAAAACAGTTTGTATGCAGACGATTTTTCCATATTTAGTTCTATTAACGACAAGCCCACTGCTGAAATCGTTGCAGAAAACAGTAATACTGGGGAAGCAATCATTCATGACACTAACAATGACTTGCTTATTTATACAGATATAATAGATGATTCACAACTGACAATGATCATTGAAGGTAATCGATATACAATTATCGCAGATGAATATGATATATATTGTGTATCTGAATCTGGCGAGTCATTAAAAGTATTGGAATATTTACCAGACAATCCTTCAAATGAGGATCATAGCGAAGAAAAAATGATGGCAGCAGCATCAGGTTCATGGATTTTGATGGCTCAGCACATCAAAGGAACAAACACATTACTCCTGCAGGCAATATCGGAAATTGTAACTATTAGTGGACTGGTCTCGTGGAATTGTATTTGTCCTGCAATAGGAAGAATCCTTGTTATTGTAGGCATCTTTACTCTTGTTGGTCAAAAAAAGACAGTAACACTTTATACTGATTATGATCGATATTATAAATCTGATTGTACAACGTATTTCAGAGATTATGTCCGTTTTTATCAGTACAATAATTACACCGGATATGCTGGTGACGGATATAGCTATTTCCATTCGGTAAGGCCAGACTACGCTGGTCAAAACTGTCTGGCATATGCATAAGCATGATGAAAAAATCGCATTTGTTTCATGAGATCATTACGATTCTCGGCTTCACATTAGCACTTGCAATAAATATGCATGCAGTAAACGGCACATTTCAAGACATTATTATTTTTGCTCTGGCACCAGTTGTGATTATCCTAATGATATTGCATCCACGCATGAATAAAGAAACCACAGTAGACCCCATAAAAAGCCAGCGAATTCTAAATACTGTATATATGTGCAGTATGTTACTGCTGATTCTGCTTGCAGCATCCTATTATTCGTAATCTTTTGACTCTTCTAGCATCTTGATGGGTAATTTTCCTTCAGAAAATGGCGAATAACCATTGATGAAGGATTTTTATATACATGCAGGACGATTCGGTAACTTGATCTTGATATTTGAGCGCACAAGCATGATCAGATCCACCATGTTCTGATAGTTCTTGAAGCCATAGGATCTGTGCACCAGAAGACTGATTTTATTGTTGTTTGCCTCTACTCTGGCATTACTGATGACTGTCCTGATGAAGTTCAGAATGTACTCCATGTGCCGCTTGATCTTCTTGCTCAGTTCTCTGAACGTCTTAATTCTGCTTCTGTCTGCCCACATCGTCCAATGCTTCAGTTCTTCCCTTGCAGCCTCTGGATCATTCATTTTCAAGATGATGCGCAGTTTCTCCTTTAAACGGTATGCTCTGCTCAGGACAGGATCGTTGATCTGAATGCTTTCAAGCTTTGCTCTCTGGCCTTCCTCAGTCTCTCGGCCGCCTTATCATCTGAAGCCGGTCTGCCGCAATGCCTTTTTCCTGCTTCCTTCTCTGCCTCCTTAAGGATCGCACGTGCTCTTTGCCATGATTCTTTACGAATAGAATCCAGGGCTTCAGTTGCCTATTCCACAACATGGAATGGATCTGTACATTTGTCCACCTGAGGGCACCATTCATTTATAGCATCTGTGATCCACCTGGCCTCATCTCCTGATACTACTTTCAGGCTGGCACGCTGTTCCTCACTCAATTCCTTAAAGAACTCTTCTATCACTGTCTTTCCGTGATCTTTATGGACACATACCACAGTATTGGTTTCGTGATTGACGACAACCGTAATATAGCGATGCCCCTTTGAATAGCTGGTTTCATCAATACCGATCTTTCTCAAACCGTTGAGTCTTTTCTTACGGTCTGGCTCGAGGTCATCCATTGCTCTGCTGAGGCATCTTCCTACTGTGGCCCATGAGATCCGCATGTACTGAGAGACAGCTGTCTTGGAGAGCAACTTGGCCATCCAGGCCACCGTCATATCAAAGTCTTTGGTAAACAAAGAGTTCGGATAAGCCCATGGTACCGCCATTGTTACTACACCATGCACAGGACAGGTACCGCGCGATGATTCGGCTTCAATCTTCATAATGATGCCGCCACAGTCAAGAGCTCTCCATGTTCTCACTTTGTTGGAACGGTCATACTTAGGAATCTTGCGATTGCAGTAAGGACACCTGCAGGAAGCTCACTTGACAAGATGAACACGGGTTGTAATTGTACCTACGCCTCGATCATCTTCAGAATAAGTACAATTAACGATCACTGTATCCTTGATGCCAAGGATCTTCTTCAATACGCTATTAGTTGTCATCTTTCTTCTCTCCGTGTTCTTTTGGTTGAGTAATACGTTACAGAAGTCAGATGACTTTTTCTATATCAAATTATTATACGTGCATGGAATTTTGGCCCATCAATATGTGCGAAGGATCAGAACTTTGCGTCATTCCTGGGCCTGGTTGCAGGAGAACTCAGCAGCAGCGATGATCAGAATCAGATGGGAATAACAAAACAGGGAAACACCTTTTTGAGAAAACTACTTGTCGAATGTGCACAATCCTTCTCCCGGGCATCATCTGGCAAAAGTGAAGCACTGAAGAAGCGGCAGGAAGGCAACGCTTCTGAAGTCATTGCATATGCGGACAGAGCGAATGAACGCCTCCGGAAGAGATACATGCGTCTTGTACTGCACGATCGAAAGAGCCATAACAAAGCAACAGTATGCCTTCAACAGCAAAGGAAAAATATTGAATCAATCCGAAACTGGCACTTGGCATTGGCTTTTACATAACAGCATATGAATACTCACATTTGAATATTCAGATTTTGCGCCAAATCTTGCAGAGCCCTTTTGGCACCAAAAGTATGGATGCAGAAGCTGAATGTGTTCGTGGTATAATTTCTGCGATGAAAAAGGGACTGTTTATAACATTGGAAGGACCGGATGGCTCTGGCAAGACAACGGTATCCACAAAAGTTGTGGAATCTTTGTCGAAGAAGGGCTATCAGGTCATGTATACAAGAGAGCCGGGCGGCAGTGAGATTGCGGAGAAGATTCGCAGTATCATTCTTGATCCGGCCAATACGGCAATGGATGCCCGCACAGAGGCTCTGCTGTATGCGGCCAGCCGCCGCCAGCATCTTGTCGAGATTGTGCTGCCTGCTTTAGAGAAAGGCATCACGGTGATTTCTGATCGCTTTGTGGATTCCTCTTTGGCATACCAGGGCTGCGGCAGACAGATCGGCATTCAGGAAGTGTATGACATCAATCTGTTTGCAACGGGCGGCAGAATGCCGGACCGCACGTATTTTCTTAACGTGCCTGCTGAGACAGGGCTTGCCCGCATCGCCAGCCGTACCTATCTTGACCGTCTGGATCAGGAGAGTCAGGCATTTCATCAGCGTGTTTATGAAGGCTATCAGAAAGTGATTGCCATGTATTCAGAGCGGATTGAAGTAGTGGATGCCACCCGTGATGCGGATACGGTAGCTCATGATGTGGAGGCCCGCATTCTGGGACTGCTCAATGGTTAAAGAGCTTCTGCAGAAGATGGAACCGGTTGTGTATGAGGCATTGAACAATGCCTGTACCAGCGGCAGAATCTCGCATGCATGGCTGTTTGCAGGCCCGCCCGGTACGCCGAAAAAGGAAGCAGCGTATCTGCTGGCACAGAGTCTGTTCTGTGAGAAACAGGATGGGCTTGCCTGCGAACAGTGTGAGGAGTGTATCAGGATTGCCAATAACAGCCACATGGACTTTGCTGTGCTGGATGGATCAAAGAAGGCCATCAGTAAGAATGACATTGATGAGCTGCAGAGACGCTTCTCTTTGACAAGTGCGGAAAAGGGCAGTGGAAACCGCTGCTATCTGATTTTGAATGCAGAAAACAGCTCGGCTGCTGCCATGAACAGTATGCTGAAGTTTCTGGAGGAACCCGGCGAAGGGTTAACAGCGATCCTGACAACGGATAACATCGGCAGGCTGCTGCCAACGATCATCAGCCGCTGTACAGTGCTCTCTTTCCGTCTGCCTGGTGCTGATTATTACCGACAGATTGGCAAAGAACATGGTATGGCAGATGATGACATTTCCCTGCTGTCCCGGCTTGTACGAAGTCCTGAGGAACTGCTGGCAGCACCATCCTCTGCCCCGTGGCAGAATGCCGTGGCCATGTTTCAGCAGTATCTGGGAAAGAACGGTCCGTTTTCAGAATTGCTGGTAGATTATGACATCAGCTATCGTCAGAGTGAGAAGGCAGATGGCGCTGCCATGGTGCAGTACTTCCTTGGTCTGCTGGATCTGTATGCCCATGATGTAATTCTGAGAAATCAGGATGGCCCGAAGTGGTATCGGGAAGCGTTGGCAGATGCCCGTGGCAGCCAGGATGACTATGGCAGGCTGATCATCATCTGCAATCAGCAGAAAGAGCGCTGCAATAAGTTCAATGATGTGAACTTACTGATGGCGCAGACATATGAAAGACTGGAGGATTTTAAACGTGAGTCAGGAACTTAAGGAAACCAGGGAACCTGTGGAAGCGGTGAATTATACGTATACGGTGCCGGTGCGCTTTGAAAATGCCGGCAGGCCGTATTCTTTTGGCACAGAGAATGCTGAGATCCACAAGGGAGAACATGTTGTGGTGGAAACACAGCAGGGCCTGGAGCTTGGTGTTGCCGAGGCAGATGCCGTTGCCGTGGCCAAATACGGCCTGCGGATGCCGACCCGGCCCATCATCCGGGTGGCAACAGCACGCGATCTGCGCATCAATGAAGAAAACAAGCGGGAAAATGACCGTGCCTTTGCCATCTGCAAGCAGGAAATTGCAGATCTCAAGCTGGATATGAACCTGCTCAGTGCGCAGTACACATTGGACCGCTCCAAAGTGCTGTTTGTGTATCTGTCTGATCAGCGGGTGGATTTCCGTGAACTGCTGAAGAAGCTTGGCAGCCGGCTGCACTGCCGGATTGAGCTGCGCCAGATCGGCGAGCGTGACAAGGCCCGCATGGTAGGCGGCATCGGTATGTGCGGCATGGAATGCTGCTGCAGAAGGTTCAAGAGCAGATTCGATGTCATCTCCATCAATATGGCCAAGAACCAGCTGCTGGCACTGAACATCGACAAACTATCCGGCATGTGCGGCAAGCTGATGTGCTGCCTGAAGTATGAAGACAATGATTACAAGGAAATGACAGCCGGCCTGCCCAAGATGGGATCTCAGGTAGAGTATGATGGCGAGATTTACCGCATCACGAATATGAATGTGATGTCCAATGAAGCCAAGCTGGAAAACCGTGAAAATGCGGTATTTCTGACACTGGATGAACTGCGTGAGAAGGCCATTCCCCGCAAAGGCGTGGTCATGCAGCGCAAAAAGGATGATCCCGGTCATCCAGTGCATAAGAATATCATTCATGTCGGCCAGCATCCTGAACACCGTGAAACGGAACACACTGGGCATAGTGAACCGGTTCGTGAGATGCGTGACAAGAATGCCCGCATGGCAAGAGGACACCGCCGTGATGTGAATGCAAATGAGCCGGCAAAGAACAGCCGCACAGAAGTGCGTACATTTGGCCGCCGGAATAAGAATGAGCAGGGCAGTAAGCCGTCTGTGAAACCTGCCGCTAAACCTGCCGATCGGAAACCGGCAAAGAATGTGACGGTGCGCACGTTTGGCCGCCGCAAGAAAGAGGAGAACGCGTGAAACGCCAGAAATCATTTGAGCAGGAAGGACCAAAGCTGTATCTGGTGCCGACACCGATCGGCAATCTGAATGAGATGACGCCAAGAGCACGGGAGGTGTTATCACAGGCAGATGTGATTGCCTGTGAGGATACACGGACAAGCGGGCAGCTGCTCCACCATTTTGGCATTTCCAGCCGTCTGATTGCCTATCAGAACTTCAATGAGGATACAAGTGCCAGAGGCATCATCAAGCTTCTGCAGGAAGGTAATACCGTTGCCCTGATTTCAGATGCCGGCTATCCATTGATCAATGATCCCGGCCAGAGACTTGTCATGGATGCCGTGGATGCCGGCTTTCCGGTCATTCCGGTATCCGGCTGCTCCGCTTTTCTGGATGCGCTTGTGGCATCGGGATTAAAGGCACAGCCATTCCTGTTTGTCGGCTTTCTGCCGCCTTCCCATACCGACAGAATCAAATCACTGCAGATGTACAAGGACTATCCGATGACATTGATCTTCTATGAAGCACCGCATCGGATTGAAAGAATGCTAACAGATGTTCTTGCTGTATTTGGAAACCGGCAGGCAGTGCTGGCCAGAGAATTAACCAAAGTGCATGAGGAATTTCTGCGCGGCACTCTGGAAGAGCTGCTGGAAGTTTGCCCGTCTTTAAAGGGTGAGATGGTTTTGATGGTGGAAGGTGCCAGGCAGGAAGAAGCAGAGCTGAGCAATGATGATATTCTGCAGTGTGTCAATGCACTTGTGGAAAATGGCATCAGCCGCTCGGATGCGGTGAAGCAGACGGCAAAGAAACTTGGCGTGCCAAAGAATCGCGTGTATGAGCTTGTGCATGGCGATCCGCATCAGAAGTGAGCAGGATAGTGAAATTGTGGCTGTTTGATGTAAAATAAGGAAGAATTTAGCGAGCGAAAGGAATCGATTTATGAGTGCTATACTGTCTGATCCGACGCTGGTCAAAGCATTGCTGGTTGTGCTGGTGGGCATGATCATTGTGCTGAGCGTGGCGGTTGTTGTACTTGCCATTAAAAAGAACCAGATCGTTTATGTCGAGAAAGAAGTCCCGGCTGCATCATCGCTGACATCGTCATCTTCACATGCTGTCAGACCGGTGCATGCAGCACCAGCCGCGGCTGCCACAGCGGCTGAGCCGCTTGTGCTGAACAAGGCACAGCCAAAAGATGATCTTGACCTGATGCAGTTCAAGAATCCTCATGCGGATGAAGATGAAGCTATGGAGACAAATGTTGTGCCATCCATGCACAATCAGCCTTCCAGCCGTATTCCGCAGCAGGCAGAAGAATCACAGCCAGTCAATCAGGCCATCACGGGTGTATCTTTGACCATCATGATCGGCCAGTCCAAAACGGAAGTGTCAGTCAGAAGCTTTCCGTGTCTGCTTGGCAGAGAGGCAGATGTCTGCGATGTCATTATCTCAGAGCCGGCCGTATCCCGCCGTCATGCAAAACTGCTGCTGGAACATGGCGAAGTCTTTGTGGAAGATGTATCCGAACATAATGGCACGTTCCTGAATGATATGAAACTGCCGCCGCTTGGCAGGGCAAGACTGCATACAGGCGATTTGATCACCCTTGGCAGAGCCCACATCCGGGTCAATGCATGGCTGTATAACTAACCCGGAAATCCGGGCTTTTTTGGATCATTGGGGAAAGGAGATTAACCATGAAAAAGTGTATCAACTGTCAGGAAGAAATTGCGGATGACGCTGCCTTCTGCCCGTTCTGCGGAACAAAGCAGCCGGATTTAGCTGAAACAAAGACAGAACCGGAAGAAGTAAAGGACGAAGAAACAAAGCCTGCTGAAAATACAGAAAAAGAAAAGTCTCTGGCAGCTGAAGCGCCAAAGCAGGAAAATGAATCAAAAGAAACAGAGGCACCTGTAGAAAACAAGTCGGAAACGGCTGAACAGGAAGCCCAGAAGCAGGAAGCTGCTGCAGAAACGCCTGTGGAAAACAAGGCCGAAAGTGCCCAGGTGAAATCTAGTGAACCGGTTGAGGAAGTTAAAACTGGGGAGACTGCTGAAACAAAACCAGAAGAAAAGACAGAACCGGAACACGCTGCTGCCCCAAAGGCAGAAAAGAAAACAGAGCCTGCTGCAGAGAACGTGAAGATGCAGATGCCGAAGGCGGATATTGACTGGAAGATGTATCTGATGCCGTTCTGGAATGTGATCAGAGATCCGTTTGCGATTGTGAGTCTGCCATGGGTGGATGTTGGCGTGGCCATTCTGCTTTCTCTGATTGTCAATACATGGCTGACCCGTTCCTTTGCGGTCAGTACACTGGAGTTTGTGCTGCAGGCAGTTGGAAGAACGGATATCAATGTCTCGATTGCCATGAACAACATGGGCTATACATTCTCTTCCTTCTTCCAGTGCGGAATGGTCATGACAGTGATTGTGATTGGCTTCCTGTTCCTGGCCCGCTTTATCAGTGAGCGCAAAAGAGCAAATGCCAGCGTCATTCTGCAGCAGATCAGTGCATCCTTGTTCTTTACAAGCCTGCTGGCACTTTTGACGATCATCTTCTCAGCCATCACACCGGTGCTTGGCACCTTCGGCGTGCTGTGCCTGCTTGTCTTTGAAGTCCTCATTCTGCATCAGGATATGCAGAAGATAAACGGCTGGCTGCAGCTGATCATTCTGACACTCTTTTTGATCCTGCAGGTTCTGGCTGTGTACCACATGATGCCTACCAATGCCTGGTTTTAAGTTTCAGGAAGGAAGCGGCATCCCGGTTGTCTGGATTGGCAAGGAACCGCAAGATATACCTGTTTCCAATCCCATCCTGTTTGTGTATGACTTTGACTGGGACAGCTGTCTGTCACCATGGCCTTCCCCTAAGGTGTTTAAGAAAGGCCATGATTTTGCCGGAAACGCAGATACCTTTCTGGCTGAACTGAAAGTACATCTGCCTCAGAAATCTATCCTGGCCGGCTATTCTCTGGCGGGCTTATTTGCCCTGTACGCTGCCACAAAAGAAAACTGTTTTGCCGGTGTGCTTTGTGCATCTGGATCCTTATGGTATCCCGGCTGGATTGACTGGCTGAAAGCACATCCTGTTCAGGCAGAGGCGGTCTACCTTTCACTGGGTGATACAGAAAAAAACAGCCGCAATCCGGTCCTTGCGTCTGTTGAGGATAAAACATTGGAAACACAGCAGTATCTGTCAATGACACATACGTTTGTGAAGGAACCGGGCAGCCATTTTGCGGATGATACACCGCGCGTTGTACATGGGATTCAATGGCTCAACAGCGTGCTTTAGGGCACGCTGTTTTAATATGCCCTGGTCAGATTCTGCAGCCACTTGTAATGGTAGAAATGAACCATGACCCATGGAATCTTGCCGACTTCATCCAGGCATGTGCATGCATAGACGGCCAGGATGGGCCAGTGAAGCACAAAGGCACCGGCTAAGGCGGTTGGAATGGCAATGCACCACATGGTGACAATGAGGGAATGAATATCAAACTTTGTATCACCGCCGCCGTCAAAGATGCCATTGATCATGATGGTGTTAACGCATCTGCCGATCATGTAGAACGATGTGATGACAAGCATGCCAATGAGGTATTGTCTTGCCATGCCGGACAGTTTATAAAACTGCAGGACAGCCGGAATGACGGCCAGAATGATCCCGGTTGTGACAAAGCCGACCAGGAAGCTGATCTTCATGATTCTGATGCCGTATTCCTTTGCGGTATCCATGTGGTTCTGGCCAAGTTCATTGCCAAGGACAACACCGGCGGCACCGGCAATACCGTTGCACATACAGCAGGCAAGATCTCTGACGACTGCCGCCACACAGTTGGCA
This sequence comes from Grylomicrobium aquisgranense, assembly GCF_033971865.1. Lineage (NCBI taxonomy): Bacteria > Bacillati > Bacillota > Erysipelotrichia > Erysipelotrichales > Erysipelotrichaceae > Grylomicrobium > Grylomicrobium aquisgranense. The sequence continues at coordinate 85,424 of NZ_JALBUR010000003.1, forward strand.
GCGGCGGCATCCTGGCCTAAATGTCCCATGATGGCCGTGTAGAATGTGAAGCCAACACCCCACAGCAATGAGGCAAACAGCACAGGCAGGGAAATACGGGCAAAGTCTTTGCTCAGCAGCTTGTTCTTGTGAAACAAAGATTCCCATTGTGGATGGAGATAGCCATCCGTGTAAGAAAGAGAGATGGACCAGATGAGCTCAATGATCCGGGAGATCAAAGTGGCGATGGCTGCACCTCTTGCCCCAAGAACCGGGAAACCAAGCAAACCGAAGATCAGGATCGTATTGAGACCGATGTTGATGAAAACGGTGACGGTGGAGATCATGGCAGCCGCATGAGCATGTTCACTGACTTTCATCATCATCTGGAAACTCTGTGATACTGCTACAAGGAAGTAGGACCAGCCGGCGATGCGCAGGTACTGGCAGCCGATTTCTTTCAGAGTTGGATCATTGGTGAAGAAATCCATGAGAATACCTGGCGAAAAGACACAGGCAATGCCGAAGATCAGGTCAATCAGAACAGACAGCCTGAGCATGATATGAAAGATATCTGTCATCGCATGCAGATCCTGCTTTCCCCAGTACTGGGCTGCCAGGATGGAACCGCCGGCTGTGATGGCGGAGATGAACATGGTCATCACAAACTGGACCTGGGTTGCCAGTGATACGGCTGACATGGAGTTCTGATCGAGCCGTCCAAGCATGATGGCATCGGCGGCTGCCACTGCCGCCAGCATCAGACTCTGCAGGGCCAGGGGAAGGGCCAGAGAGAACAGCTTGTGATTGAAGACAGCATCAGAAAACAAACCTTGTTTCTTCATGCCGTCAATCCTCAATCTCATGGAAGATGGGCTTCATATGGTCAAATGTGCAGAACTGCGTGATGCCGATCTCTTCTTTGACAACCCGGCGGGCATCCTTGAAGTGGTCACCGACATACTTTGTGCTGTGGGCATCAGAACCAAAGGTGAAGAGGGTGCCGCCAAGGTCTTTATAGAGCTTGAGAATCTTCCGGCAGGGCTGGGTATCCTTGAGGCCATAGTGCCAGGAAGACGTGTTGATCTCAATGCCTTTGCCATCCGCAATAGCCTGTTTCAAAATGGCCGCAATGAGATCCTCTTCTTTTTCAAATGGACAGGGACCTGCTGGATCATAGCGGGACAGCAGGTCCAGATGCGCCAGAACACTGTAATGCTTGAAGTTCTGCTGCACATGCAGAATCCCCTCATAATAGTCATCATTGTATTCCTTCTGGCTCTTTCCCTTGAAGTAGTCACCATTCCAGAATTCTTTGTTATGTACCTGGTGCATGGAGAGCAGCACAAAGTCCAGATCATTCTGATACTTTGCATACAGCTTTTCATAATCACCAATCGTATGGGTCTGTATGCCAAACTCCAGACCGGCTTTGATGGCGATCTTTCCTGCATACTGTTTTTGCAGGGTATGCAGCTTCTCAAAATAGCGGGGATAATCCACATTGGCAAGCGGATCCTGTTGGTCTGAGGAAGAACTGATGCCATCCCCGCCGCGGTAAAGAATGCCTCTTGGATCATCCCAGTCACGCTTGATGCCATAGTCCACATGATCGGTAAAGCACATCTCATCCAGGCCAATGGCAATGCCCTGTTCAATCTGATTTTCCATCAATTCTCTGGAATCATCTGAAAACTCACAATGCAAATGATAATCCGCAATCATCTTTCTTCTCCCATCTTCCTGCTTTTCAGGATATCTCTTCCTATTTCGTATAAGCCGGTCCAAAGCAGACTGTCTTTGTCCTGTACATGCACAATCTGAATGTGCGGATCCAATCGGATCCCATACGTTTCTGGATGCAGCTTTTCGTTGGTCAGCTCACTTGTCCAGGCAATCAGATCCGGATCCAGCACGGCTGCCAGAGCACCCATGCTTTCAGCTAACATGCGCGCTGGCTCCTTCTTCGTTCTCTCTTTCTTTTCTTTCTCTGTGCCCCACGGCAGATAACGCATCTCACCGGCCTGATGACTTGTGCCGTTGTACAAACGGCCATGGATCACAATACCGCAACCGATTAATTCCGCAGCTGGCTGGAACACCAGCACTGCTGTATCTGTATCCGGATATGCATGCACAAGGCCGATGCACATCGCATTGGCATCATTCTCATTCACCCACTGCAAACCATTTAATTCCTGGATATCATGCAGGTCTTTATGGGCAAGCAATGGCAGATCACAGACCCCGATCGTGCCATTGATACAGACACCGGGGATACTGATGACAAGCACCTGGACGGCAGGATCACTTGTGCGCAGTGTTCCAAGGGCATGCCTGAAATCCTGCAGGGATCCTTTTTCCGACGGCATGTCCTTACGGAACACAGGGCTGCCATCCAGCTTTCTGCTTTCCAGCAGAAAACAGAAATCATTACCCTGCCTTACACACGCCAGCATACCTACATGGCAGTACTCTGGATTCAGGCAATACTGCTTGGCATGGCGGCCGGTGCGTGAGGGTATATCCGATACATACAGAATCTGTCTGGACAAAAGCAGTTCCCTGAGAATGTTTGTCATCCCGCCGGTGGAAATCCCACACAATGTACAAAGTTCCATCCTTGTATGGCATTTTCCGTCAAAGAAGATCTGGCGTACCGCATCAATATCATCCTGTTTCAGCTTCGTATTCCGATTCATTCGTCAACCTCTGACGAAATGATTATACACGCTTCCTTTTCTCTTGCAACAAAACAAAAGCACTGCTTTCACAGTGCTTCAGAATGCGATGAAATCTTCATTATGGAAAGAGTAGCCATAGGTTTCAATGATTCTTTCGGGATACAGGATTTCCAAGGCTCTTCGGTAGGTATCAATCTGTGTCTGATATCTCTTCTTGATTTCGGCATCATTGGCATCATCTGTCTTGAAATCGATCATGATGACCTTGTCTGGATCTTCTGCCACAAAGTCCATGGCACCTGTGATGGCATGCCTGCTTTCTGTGTCGATCACATAGAATGCATATTCTTTGTGAATATGCATCTGCAGGCACTGCCTGTACAATGCTGTGTTGGCAAAGTGGACAAGCTTCTGTTGATCAGCAGGGGTAAGTCCGTCCACATGAATGTCTTCCATGGTCCAGACTTTGTCTGGCAGTGACGCAATGGTTTCATGCATGAGAGTGCCATAGGCCTTGCCGGACTCATGGCTGCTGCGGGACAGCGGCGGAATGCTTGTGTATTCTGTTTCACTAGGCCGCAGGGCACCATTGATATCCTCTTGTGCATGCATGTGCGGCAGCTGGGCAGGATATACTGTTTTCTTCTTTGTCAGCTTTGGCACGGCCGCAAGTGATTCATGATGCACTTCAAAGTACGGTCCTTCCTTCATCGCGGCCAGGATCAGTCCGCTCATGCCCCGCCTTGCGGCAATCACGCCTCTGGTCAGGCTGCGGCTGTAATCACGCTTTGGCTCACTGTCCACAATGAACAGACGCTGCTGGGGCCTGGTCAAAGCAACATACAGCAGACGGATAAACTCCTCCTGGTCTTCCAGGTTGCAGGCATGGGATACAGCCAGTTCCTGGACGGTTGGCCGTTTCAGGCGGGTATGGATATCCATCCAGCCAAGGCCGAGTTTGAGCTCATCATGGATGATGACAGGAGCTTTGTCATCCTGGAAGCGGTTCTGAGAGTCCGACCACAGAAAGACAATCTTGTACTGCAGGCCTTTGGACTGATGAATCGTGCATACTCTGACCACATCATCATCTGTGCCATGCGACAGCGCTTCACTGGATTTCTCATCAGCACCATTGCGCATCATCATCAGGAAGTCATACAGGCTGACAGGCTGCTTTGCATTGATCTTCTGGCACAGAAAGTCAAAGTTTGCCTGGTCTTTATCAGAAAGAAGATCGTAGAAATTGTTTGTCTTTGCAATCTGGTCCATCAGAGCAGGAATGCCATCTTTGTCTGCCGTCTGCCGCAGTCTGGCAAATGCCTCAAACAATTCCGGATGTGCTTCTCTGACACCCTGTACAAGTGTCTTATGGCCAACTTTCATCTTTGCAAGCTCTTCATCTGAGAACTGACAGAACGCACTGGTCAGCACGGTGGTCATACTGATGGCATCATCCGGATTTAACATCCATCCGGCCATAGCCTGAATCAATAGGCACAGATCAGACTTCCAGAATCCTTCTCTGGTATCGATGTCATAGGGAATGCCGGCATCATCAAAGGCATTGCGTAAGGGAATCTTGCTGGCATGGGAGCGTACCAGCACCGCAAAGTCAGAAAACGGATGACCGTCTTCATGCATGGCGGCAATGTGGCTGGCAATCCAGGCAGCCTTTAACTGCTTGGCATCTTCATTCTCTTCTTCTTCGTCCTCATCCCCTTGTGCCTGTGGGGAAGACACAAAGGTAAAGATGACAGGCACCGGTTCTTCCTTTTGCTCTCTGCGGCCGATGGCAGCCTTGTCATCTTCCGTATATCGATCATGCATGCCTTCCACATTCATCAGACTGCCAAACAGGATGTTGTTAAACGTGACGATGCTTTCCATGGAACGGAAGTTGTGGCGCAGGGTAATATGCTTTTCTTCAGGATCTTTCAGGCATGCCCGCATCAAGGCAGGCCGGGCACTGCGGAACCGGTAAATCGACTGCTTGACGTCACCTACCCGGAAGACATTGTCCTTCTTCGCCACGGCATTGATGATCGCATTCTGCAGCGTGCTGGTATCCTGAAACTCATCGACCATGATCTCATCATAGCTGTCCCGGATGCGGGCAGCTGTTTCACCATGATCAGCCTGCAGAATCGCAAGCACATAGCGCTCCATATCCGAGAAATCCATGCATGTATTGTCTGCTTTCATCCTGGCAAGCGTATCTGCTGTATTCTCACATAGATCCAGGAAGTCATTCACGATCGGTACCATGTCATTGGCATCAGATACAAGCGTGGCTTCATCTTGGGCACCTGCAAGCAGGACTTTGATACGGGCGGAAAAATCCTTGCGGGCACGGTCATAGGGCAGATTCTTTGTCGAAGCAGATGTCTGCAGTAAAGCAAGTGTTTCCAAAGCGGACAGATACAGGCCCCAGCTGTGCTGCTGCAAAGCATCCAGTACATTGACAATGCCATTGCGCACACCCTGCAGCGTCTTTGGATCAACTTTTTCATCCCCCTGGGCAGCAGTCTCCATCTCATCCAGCAGGTCATTCAGATTGGAGACAGACAGAATCATGCGGTCAAAAAAGGCGGCCAGAATATCCGGATCAAAATCGGGCAGTGACTTCACCGGGCTGTATTTGTCACGGCAGTCCTGATAGAAGGCAGATGGATCAAAGGCAGACTGGGCATGGGTATTGACGCTGTTTACAGCCTGTTCCAGGGCACTGTAATCTTCACTGCGGGCGGAAAACGTCGTGGCCAGCCGGTATGCCTTTTCCATGTCCATGCTGCCAAGACACTGGCAGAACGCTTCATGCGACATGACCTGACGGGTGCCTTCATCCAGCACATTTGTGCACACTGCCGGATCCAGGCCGATCACAGCCGCATATTTCTGGATGATGGCAAGACACCACGAGTCAATGGTTGTAATCTGAGCGGCAGATAAAGCAATGAGCTGGTCACTGATCCAGTTTCGTTCTTCCTTTGTCTCTGCCTGGGCCAGATGCTGGCTCAATCCTGAGGCCAGCCGGGATTTCATCTCCTGCGCTGCAGCCTTCGTAAAGGTCATGGCCAGGATCCTTTCCAGCGGTACATGGTCAACAAGACAGCGTTTCAATAACCGCTCCACCAGCACGCTGGTTTTGCCGGCACCAGCTGAAGCAGACACAATCACACTGATCCCCGTTGTATCACGGGCATCCATCTGTTGTTCATCCAGCATGCTTAATCCTCCTTGATCGGTCTGATCTTTTCATAGCGGCCATGGAAGCGGCAGATGCCGCGGTAATCACAGAATGTGCAGGCACCCTCCTTGGGAGAAAGGGCAATATTGCCTGCTTTGATCTGCTTGTAGAAATACGAATACAGATGTTCCATCAGCTCTTTGGCCTGTTCAAAGTCACGGATCGTCGTCAGGGATGCGATGTGCTGGCCATTGTCATCCAGCTCGGTTCCCCGCTTGATAAACGTCCATCCAGACAGCTTTCTGGCATTCAGAAACGATGTCTGCACTTCTTCCGGTGTCTGCTGATTCCAGACAATTTCTCTTTTCTTGCCGCGTCCCTGGATGACAGAAGCAGACATGGTGAGATCCTTTGCCTTCAGGGAATAATAGTAGGCACCAGCCGGTGTCAGACCAGTGATTTCCTGGGCAATCACAAGATAGGTCAGCAGCTGCAACTGCAGGCCGGCTTCTACCTTTGGCTTGGATAACGTATGCTGGGACGACTTGTAGTCAATGATGCGCAGCAGTTCATCGCCATAGACATCCATGCGGTCAATGGTCCCCCGCAGTAATACATTTGTGCCGATCGGATGATGTTCAAAGTGATACTCGGCCTTCTGCGGCACAAAAGCAGTATGTTTTTCAAAATCCTGCAGAAAGGCCAGGGCATCCAGCAGGGAATCTGTCATCCGATGGCTGGATAAAGCAAGCAGGTGTGTCTCATGAGGATGTGCCTTGGCAAGCTGCCCATAACAATCCTCAACAAATGCCTGGACTTCTTCTTTCTTCATTTCCGCATACTGTTTGTGATACTTGTTTACCGCCATTTCCATCAAGGCATGCTGCATGGTGCCGATAGTAGCTGCATCCAGCATCGCCGCATCATTTTTGCGTACTTTCAGACCGGATTCAATAAACCAGCTGTAAGGACAGGCAAACCAGCGCTCAATGGTCGAAATGGAACCGGTGGCTTTGCCATGGTCCAGGTAAAGATCAGCTGCCAGAGAAGCGGAAAGCTGATGTTCTTTTGCGGCAAATGGCTGCAGCCGTTCTGGCCGCATGCCTTTTACATGCTTTCCAAACTGTTCCTGCAGTTCATAGGCAGCCTGGATTTCTCTGCCTTCATAGTCACTGACACTCCAGGAGTAATGGATGGCTTCACCGCTGCCGGGCACCCATTGCAGACAATCCATCCAGGCATCATGGCGCTGCCGCAGTGTCGGATATGCCTTTACATTTTTGACGTAAGCTTCATCAAACAGGCCTGTGCATGGCGCAAAACCGGGCCAGCTGGTGCCGTCGCATCCTGCCACATAGCTGACTTTGCGCTGTGGAACCGGATGTTTCAGATCGGTGACCAGACAGAAGGTGCTGGTGATCGTGTGATGAGACACCGACGCATTCTTGAAACCGGCCAGAAGGAACTGCAGATCATCCATAGTTTCGATCTGATCCAGTACATTGCTGAGTGTTTTACGCAATGCCATCAGTTCATCAGCTGTATTTTGATCCTGCAGATCGGGATGATGGCGCAGAATTTCAAAAGCATGCATGCATAGATCGGCGGGGTCCTTGGAAGAAAGCAGGGTATCCAGATACGGCCTGCAGGCATCAAACCAGGTCTGTGCTTTCTGTTCCAGCATCTGCCATGTTCCTGCCTGATTTGCAAAGACTGGATGGCTGGCAAACAGGTCAGATACATGGGCGGGTGGATCGCTGCTGGTGAGCATTTGTGAGAAGTAGTCCATCAGGCTGCCGTCTGCTTTGATCGGGAAGCAGTTGGCTGAGATGGCTTTGGCAAGCGATGTGCCATCATTGTGCAGGGCGGCTTCGACAAGCAGGGCAAAACGGAAGGCCATACGGCTTGGCTCACTGCCTGTCAGGCTGGAAAAGGGAATGCCATAGCGGCCGAATACTTCCTGTACAACAGGCAGCTGGGCTGCCGGACTTGTCAGGATGAGCGTACATGGCACATTCTCGTTACAGATGCGCTGGGCAATGCATTCAATCTCCTGGCGGGGGTTCAGGGCATGGGACAGGTCCGCATGAGAGACAGAACTCTCTTCATGCCATTGCGGCAGTACCTGCTTCAACTGCTGCATCAGTCTGTAATCAAAGTCATTCTTTGCAAACCATGGCAGGATGCAGGCATCCGGGTTGGCTTTGATGGCAGCCAGGTCATTTTCAAGATGGGCAATGGTGCTTTTCTCGCTTAATGGCAAGGTCATCGCAGCTTCTGTCAGCATCTTCAGCTCCCTGTCACGCTGTGATGCCTCTGGCAGTGAAGAGGCAGGAATCTGCAGCAGAATGCAGGTTCTGGCAAAAGTTAAGATTTCCTGGAAGAAGGCTGGATAGTGGAACATCTTTGCAAAGACAGGAAAGTCATCTCTCTTTGGCAGGATGGCTTTCTGCAGCAGTAAGGCAGAAAGCACAGGGTCGTCAGGGATGGCATGGAGCAGAGTGGCAAGCGGCTTGATCTGCAGGCCGCCAATGGCATTGTGCTCACTCTGCAGTGCCATTTCATGCAGCAACAGCTCACCGCGGTAAGCTTCGGTAATGATCATCTTTGTCATGTCATGATTATAGCATTTCAATACGCCTTAAGATGGCGCCTGTACGCTGTTGGTAAATGCAAAGGACCTGCAGGACATGATATAATCATGACGATTCAAACAAGGAGTTTTTGATGAGAAACTATAACAGAAATTATTGGTGGCTGTTTCTTCTGTTCTTTATATTCATAGGTGGTGATTTAATGGATTCGATCGTGCCGCTTGTCATCATGATCATCGCTGTGGCCGCAATTGCCTTTGCGGCAGTCAATTCCAGCAAAAAGGCAGATGACGCCGGCAGAAGCAGGCGTTCCTTCCGCTCTTCTTCCGTGCAGCTTTCACCAGATCAGCGGGCCAGAATCAATGTGTTTCTGCGCAGATATTTTCAGCAGCGTCCTGCTTTGAAAGTGTCGGACAGCTTCACGCTTCGCCTGCATGGATCCCGCTATCAGTCTCTGACATCACTGGATGTTTACCGGGATGGCTCATATCTGGCTGATTTTGACAGTTTTGCCAGCCGCTATCCGGATACCTGTGAGCAGATGATCAGGACATTGCTGCAGATGGCACGCGGTCAGGAAGCAGTGCGGGATGATGTGGTGGATGTGGAAGCAACCGAGCATATGGATACGCCGGCAGAAGAAAAGAAGGGGCCAGAGAAGCAGCCGGATCAGAATCCGAAGCAGGAAAAGAATGTCCAGTATTTCATTGATGAGATCAATCGGCTGAACCAGGATATTCCAGACAGGGAAATTTCAGATTCTTTGTATGAGACATGTGCACTGCTGAAGCAGATTCAGCAATTGCAGAAGAAGTTTCCGGATTCTGCCTCCAAGCTTGAGAAGCTGTATGCGTACTATCTGCCGATCCTTTTGAAGATATTGAATCAGTATGATACGCTGCAGAGTGTGACCAGTGATCCGAACTTTGCACCAACCAGGCAGAAATTGACCAAGACGATAGCTTTGATCAACCAGGCGATGAAGACCATCATTTCTTCGATGACAGACCAGGATTTTATCAATCTGTCTGCGGATATTTCGACTCTGGAGGCTGTGCTGCAGAAGGATGGCCTGGCAGGTGATACGGGCATGGAAATGCCTTCTGGTGAGAATGAGGACAGCAGGAAAGCGTAAGGAATACTATGGGGAAAGACCGTCGGGACAAGGAAGAAGAGAAAGAGCGGCTTTGGAAACAGGTGATGGGGAAGGACCGCTCTCTTTCAGCATCTGATCTGGAAGGACTGCAGGAAGTCAGTGATGAAAAGAATGTGCTTGTCAGTGATGATCAGGCCATGTCACAGCTGCATGCGATTCTTTTGAAGCAGCAGAAGCAGCTGGAACAGATGAGCAAAGAGATTTCACCGGATCAGAAGAAGCTGAATGATGATATGGATGCACTCAATCAAAGCTTGAAAGAGGATTACCATGTCCAGGAACCCAAAGAGGAAAAACCGGTTGATGACAAAGCAGTCTTTGCACAGATGGAAGAGGTTTTGAACAAGGAGATCATCGGCCAGAAGGAAGCCGTGCATAACTTGTGTGCTGCTTTGCGCCGCCCGTATGTGATGGGAACTGAGAAAAATCATGCCCGCAATGTGATTCTGATCATGGGTAAAGAGGGTGTCGGCAGACATGCCTGTGTGGCAGCAGCTTCCCGTGTTCTCTACCAGCATCAGATCTTTACTTCACCCGATGTGAATACCATTGATTTATCCCGCTATACAAGTGCTTCTCAGGAACAGGTCTTTGTACAGGATCTATACCAGGCACTGCACCAGAATGGCGGCATGATCGTGTTTGAAAACTTCAAACAGGGCTTTGCGCCATTTCTGCGGATGGTTTCATCACTGGCGGAAAATGGCAGCGTCCTGCTGAACAAGCGGTATGTGCTGCGCCAGGGCATCCTGGTGGAAAATCAGAGCGGCCTTGTCAAAGATGCCGTCGATTCCCTGTCTGCGCAGGACAAATATCTGATCTTTATCACGCATGGCTCCCTTTCTGATGTGCAGGATGCCTTTGGTGCGGATTTTATGAAACATGTGCTGGATACCATCACCTTTGTCAGCCTTGATGCGGATGCAGTCAAACAGATCATTTCCAGACAGACAGAACAATTAAAACAGAAGTGCGACAGTCAGCTCCATGTCGCATTGACCATTGAGTCATCCCTCAATGACTGGGTGCTTTCCCACTATGATAAAGAACATGGTGCGGATGCCATCATTGCCCAGTTCAATGATTTCTATATCAGCCTGTCTGAGGCAGTGCTGAAAGATAATGCGAAAGAAATTTCATTGCAGGTGGAAGATGATGTGCCATATGCACGCTATGATGGTAAAAAGATATCCATCTGCCGCAGCCAGAACAGCCAGGCAGAGATGGATGCTGTATCAAAGGAACTTGACTCTGTCATCGGCCTGGATGATGTGAAAAGCTATATCCGTTCTCTGCAGGCTCATGTGCTGATCAACCAGCGCCGCCGCCAGCAGGGTCTCAAGACGACTGAGATTTCCAAACATATGATCTTTACCGGCAATCCCGGCACCGGCAAGACAACCATTGCCCGGCTGTTTGCACGGTATATGAAAGCCATCGGCGCTTTGTCGCAGGGACAGCTTGTGGAAGTCACTAGAGCCGATCTTGTCGCAAAGTATGTCGGCCAGACAGCGCCACTGACCATGTCCGTGATACGCAGTGCACTTGGCGGTGTGCTGTTCATTGATGAAGCCTATTCCCTGTATAGAGGCAGGGATGACAGCTTTGGCCTGGAAGCGATTGATACACTGGTCAAGGCAATGGAAGACAACCGGGATGATCTGATTGTCATCCTGGCTGGCTACAAGAAAGAAATGGCAGCTTTTCTGGAAGCCAACTCCGGCTTGAAGAGCCGCTTTCCCAATATCATCGAATTCCCGGATTATACAGGTGAACAGCTGATGGCCATTGCAGATCAGATTGCAAAGGGAAAGGGATACCGCATTGAGGACAGTGTCAAAGCACCATTGACTGCCTGGTTTGATCAGAAACAGGCAGAAAGTGCTGCCACTGCCGGCAATGGCAGACTGGCCCGCAATACCATTGAGGAAGCCATACTGAAACAGTCAGAACGTCTGCTTAAAGAAGAAAATGCTGATATGGACCTGTTAAAGAAGGAAGACTTCAGCATCCTGAAAGAGATGGAACAGGCAGAATAACAGCAGCGATCATCAAGATCAGTATCCAATACGGTGCTGGTCTTTTTTACAAATAATCGATAACTGTTGATAAAAATGTGGTGAAATTATAACATTATGATAGATATACACCACATAACAAAGGAGATAAGAATATGAAAAGACTGAGACGAATTAACTACATGGGCTTTCTCTCCCTGCTTGCTCTGGTTCCTGTCATTGGCTGGAAAACAGGGAATCATGGCTTATGGGCATTCTTTTCTTATTTATATTATCTGAAGTATTTCTGGGTGATTCCGGATGAAATGTTTATCCAGCAGGTACGTAAAGCTTCCGTGATTGCCTGTCTGGCAGGAATCATCTCACTGGTTCCGCTGATGATTCTTGGCTCTTTCAGTTTTCAGGGAAGAGACGCCGTTGCAATTCCATTTGGCATGTGTTTTGGTGTCATCGTGCTGCTGTTTGGTGTCAGCTTCGCTATTCTTGAAGCAAGGGAAGAAACTGCTGCCAATGATTAAAAACAGAATCAAAGAATATCGTGCCAGATACAACATGAAACAGGAGGATCTGGCCCGCATGGCTGGTGTCCGCAGAGAAACAATCGGCAACCTGGAAAAAGGAAAATATAACCCTTCGCTTGTACTTGCATGGAAAATTGCTGAGGTTTTCAAAGTGACAATTGAAGATATCTTTACAGTCGAAGAAGAATGATGGAATATCAGTCAGGAGTTCTCTTGCACAATCCCCATTGGGAAAATGAAGAAGACTGATCATGCCGTCTGCAGGTTTTACTGTAGGAGGCATACTGTTAACAAATCAGAATATCTTATTAGAATAGGTTTCATGAAAAAACTGTCAGTAACCATTTTGAAGATACTTGTGTTTTTTATCGGATGGGCTGTTTTGTCAGGGATCATCGATATTCCTGTGGAGAATCCGGCTTTGTGGCGTTTCTTTGCAGAACTGATCCCATTTGCAGTCATAGTCGCTTTTACAATTGTATTTTTGTTCAGGGAAAAAGGAGAAATCTCTATTCCGGTGAGAGATCCTTCTGGCAAAGGAATAATGATAGGCTGTGCAGTGGGAATCTGCTGGATCGGCATTGTTTCAGGTGTTCTGCTGCTGTCACATCAGCTGACGATTGTCGGAAAGAATTCGGTTTCCATGCTTTGGCTGTGGATCTTATCCGCATTCATAAATACTGTCATGCAGGAACTGCTGGTCAGAGGATATATTTACCAGCTTGTCAGGCAAAGGTATTCTCTTGCGGCCGCAATTATTGTAACAACAGCATTATTTACGCTGATGCATGGCGGGGCCTTTGAAGCAGGCATTCTTCCGGTGATCAATGTCATTACCATGTGTTTGTTTACGACGGCTCTGTATGAAGCAGAGAACACACTGGCTGCGCCTGTCATGGCCCATGCGGTCTGGAATATCGTCGGGGGAATCTTCCTGGGAGGAGTTAGTCTTGCGGATGATTATCCATATCTGTTAACACTGCGTGCTTCTGCAAATACCTTGTTATCCGGCGGTACTTACATGATCGAGTCAAGCATCATCACGCTTGTAGTCAATATTCTGCTGTTGATGGTTTTCTGCCGGAAGATCAAAAGTGCAGAAAATTATTGACATTTACTTTTGGGCGACTAATTGCTAGTGCATTTTATAGCCACCCGTTTTTCGATCGGTGTAAATGTAAGGATCAATGCCATATCTTCGTTTGCGATCTGTTTCCAGCGGCGATCACTCATTCTTCCCTGCGATAAACTAAATACCCACTTCATCTGATATTTCTCATCAGGCAAAAACACCAATGAAGTGCTGGCATCCGTATTGTCCTGAAATACAGGATTTGCATACGCCATTAATTCCCGGTGTGGGAATACATACCAGTCAGGTCCAGTGAGTTCAAATGAATTGAAATTGACAGCATCGTCTGGACTATATGCTCCATCAGATTTTTCTACAAAATCTGGGTTTTGATTATCTATCGTAACAGTTAACTCAACAATCTTATCTCCCAGCAGAAGTTGAAAATCACTGCGATCCTTATGTATTTTCTGAAGGTAGTCATTTGTGTCATACAAATGGCAGTCATCTACTGTGACATGCAGATTTTTATATAACACTGCTCCTCCACTTTTATCATCTTCAAAGTCTACTGTATCGCCAATCTGATATTGAACCACCGGATTTCTTACGCCTACTTTGAATCCATCATTCAACATTGTATAGCGGACTGCCCACATCAGAATTCCAGCAATTACAAGAATCGTAATCATTCGTTTTTTATTCATGAAGCAGTTCCTTTTCAATAATCTGTCCATTATCCATATGGTAAATACAATCAGAAACCTTTCTTAAGAACTGATCATAATGACAGGCAAGAACAATCAAAGCACCACGTTTTTTCTCTTCCAGTAAAATCTGTTCAATCATTTCGACACCTGCGGCATCAAGAGCATTTGTAGGCTCATCTAATAAAATGATTTCTGGCTTTTCCATTATTGCAGCAGCAATACCAAGTCTTTGTTTCATACCCAGTGAATACTTCTTTACTTTCTTTTGATTATCCCCCAGTCCGACACGATCAAGAGTCTCTCTGATGTCATCATCATTGATATAGCCATTCAGGTCAGCAAGGAATTTCAGATTGTGAAAGCCATCATATCCACCAAGAAAAACAGGGTTTTCAATCAGAACACCGGTCCTGTCAGGAAAATCAATATCATTTCCAAGCTGCTTGTCATCGATCAACACTTTTCCTTCAGTAGGCAGTATGAGACCGCACATCAGTCTCATCAACATAGTCTTTCCACATCCGTTATAGCCACACAGACCGTAAATATGACCTTGATGTAATTCCAAAGTCACATTGCGGATCACCGTGTTCTTTTGTATTACTTTTGTAACATTTTCAAATTTAATCATCGAATTTTTCCCTTTCAATGATATCTGCTTTCTGAAATATCATGTTTCCTAACAGCCATGCGGCGATGATCAGAAGCAAACCACTGATGATTCCAAGTCGGTAATTCAATCCATCGACAATAAATACTGATGAGTGATTCAGCATGAGGTATCCAGGAAGAATAACCGGGGAGACAACAAAGAGAACCATTGTCATATAAGCATTCACTAGTATGAAGCTTCCAATCGTTCCGATCAGCAGACTGAAGAAAAGCTGAATCATATTCATAGCACCGATAATCGTTATTGGAATGCTTAGCAGTAATGCTGCTGTTGTTCTTGCATCAAGATTGAGGTTATTCTGTGCTGCAGAATATGTTCCATTTGCGGCAGCTTCAATAATTTCTGATGACAAGATAAATGAAATTCTTCCATTGCTGCAAAGGCAGAAAATTGCAGTAGACAGGATTACCAAAGCAACAAATACTGCACTCATCAGAATGCAAGATACGCATTTTGATGCCCACCACTTTTTTCTTGTACTCGATCTGATCAGCATCTGTGCTCCATAACCATGAAGATCCTTTTGCACAAATCCTGTGATGACAAAAAAGCTGATAATCAAAAGAGCCATCCAGAAAAACGGATATTCAAACTGCCCCGACTTAACGAATGGGTCTGTTCCGGAGAAAATATAAAGAAGGTAGTCGCCAATGCTGGCGTGTAAATCAGGATTAATGTTGTAAAAAAGACCGCTGATTTGCAAGCAATAAAACCATGTGAACAGGGGAACGATAAGATATCTCCTGTTTTTGATAATTTGTTCTGTAAATTCATACCTGAGAAGTCTACAAAACTTCATACTTTCTTCCTCGGAAATAAACAAGCGCTCCTGATACAAGTATGATACACGCTAAATTTAAGAGTATCGCCCATCCTGGATGATAAGTATTCGGGGCTGCTGTTACAAGATTAATCCATTCCGTTCCAACTCTGGCTTCGTTTTGATAAATGGGAAAGACCTCGGAAATAACCGCCTGCAGTATATATACGATCAGCATTGAGGGAACCAGGACGATACGTCTGCGAATAAAGAAGCCTAAGGCACAGCACAACATACTGAAGGCTCCACCCCATAAAAAAGAAATAATAAACCAGATCACTGCATACAAAACAGGATGCGTATAGAAAATTACTGAGCAGAAATCTCCAGCGAAAATTCCTGATGTCAGATAATAAATTCTGGGTATAGTAGTTTGCTGCATCATTGACAGCAATAATATATTAACCAGCAAAGCTGCACTGATCACGGCACCGCCAGAAAGAAAGGAGGCTGTAATCTTGCCCCAGAAATACTCTTTTCTTTTTTCTCTTACCAACAGTTGAGCAGCATATCCGGACCGCAGGTCTTCTGCCAGACTCCATGCATAAGGAAGAGCTGCAAGCACTGGATACAGAATAAAAAACATTCGTGATGCATAAGTATTATTTGGCATAGCCATCCATTTAATAAAAATACTTTGAGGATAGTGATAAGCAATAAAATTATGCAATTGCTGCACAAAATCCGCAACCGGAAAAATCATTACAATAGCTGCTGAAGCCCAGAAGCCCCTGCTTGACAGCATCTTTTGAATCTCTACTTTAATTTTTTCTTTCAACAGTATTTCTCCCCATAGAAACTCATCATCAGAAATGTGTGATAATTGGTCAACTCATATTTACATGAATAAAAAACCCATCGGCTCCGTTTGCGTGATCTGTCAGATAAAGCTGATCCATACTTTCTGCTTTTACCAGAAAACCAACAGTGTAGTCCATTGAATCTCCCTGGGGCAGCCGATACGCCATCGAATGTATTTTGGAATCATATGGTGAATCAAAATATATTACTTCATCCCAATAATCAGGCATATCGCTCACTTGCTCCAGATTTGCCAGATAAATGATATCAGCGCGAAAGCAATCTTCAGGAAGATCATCCCAGCTTGGAAACATATCTGGATGGGGTACAGCATTCAGATTCGTGACACGCAATTTTACAAGGATCAGATGATAGCCATCCTTTAACTGGTCTTTCGAAGCATCATAAGCACTTGCAAATGTCTGGAACTCGCTAAGCTGATCTTCATACTGAGCAAAGCTGGTCATCAATCCAGTTTCCAATATCTCATAAGATAATTGCCCAGAAAAAAAATCTGATGTAAGAACAAAGCTCTGCTCATTCTCGTACTTTTTCACCTGTTTTTTGATTTTTGAACTAGTGAAAGCATTACCACATCCTGTCAATAATGATACTAATACTACCAGCAATAAAGCTTTCTTTGAATGACCCATATGATCAATGCCTTGCTACAATCATTCCTGAAGTTCTAATGCTATCTGCGCTCCAGCGTCCTGAAACAACATCCGAACGAATGATATTGTCTGACTGCAACTTTAATCCGGCAAAGCGATATCCTGCTTCATAAATACCATTATAAATTTCATATTCATATCCGATATCCAAACTGACTGAATTGGTCGGACTCCCTGTATAATCTTGCGTAAGATTCGAATTCCACGAAGTAGAACCACACGCCCATGTCTGAGCTTTGACAGAATTCCCGGCTTTAGTAACGTATGCATATACAGAAGATGCATTCGACTTCTCACGGGGTGCACTTACAGGAGTAAAGCTTCTTGCAGAAATAGTAAAATTTGTAAAATACTTATCTTCTGTAGACGCATGTACTGCGATACATGGTGCCAATAATAGTGATGAAAAAAGAGCTGCTCCCCAAACACGTTTTGATTTTTTCATTTTCTTCCTCCCTAGAAAAAATATTCTGATATGAAAGCGCTTCCTGAGGGAATAATACATGGCCATATTTCTGCTGTCAACAGCAAAAAAACTGGCAAACTATTTTACATTTATCTAACACAGAAATACTATCTTTACCATTTCGCATTAGCAATGATTAACCATTGGCATCCTTCAAAAATTGCGCTGAAGCTGCCAAAACATCTTTTTGGAATCTAAAGGGATTGGATGTGCTACGATCAGGGCAGGAGGCAATACCATGGAATTTCGCATTGAGGAGAAGAAGGCATTTACCGTTGTTGGCATCAGCCGTCATTTTGCATTGGAGGATTGCTATGCCAGAATTCCAGAGTTCTGGGATGAGATCATGAAAGATGGGGATCACAGGCGCATTCTTGGTATGTTTGGCGTCTGCTATGATTCCGATGGCAAAGGAATGGAGTATATGATTGGAGATCTCTATCAGCCTTGGAAACAGTTTGAAGATGGCGATACGGCATTCTCATTTGAGGATGGGCTTTGGGCGGTCTTTCCATGCCATGGTGCTTTACCGGATGCTTTGCAGAAAGTAAATACAGAAGTGTGGTCGAAGTGGGTGCCTGCGCATCGGGATACATATGCACTGCGTGCCAATTACAATATTGAACTGTATGCACCGATGCCAGAGAAGGCAGAAGATATTTACACAGAGATCTGGCTGCCGGTAAGGAAAATAAATGGCTGATTGTAAGTATTCAATGATCATTTTGTAAAATCCGTACTAATCAGGTCAGCTTACTTGAAATCCATGTGGGATATCATCATAATAGACAGTGTTCACCGAGATGGTGAGATTGGATTGATTAGAAAACTGGAGGAAAATTGAAGATGAAGTACAGATGTGTTGTATGCGGTCACATTTATGATGAGGAGAAGGAAGGCGTCAAGTTTGCTGATCTGCCTGAGGATTGGGTCTGCCCTGTCTGCAAGGCTCCGAAGTCCAAGTTTGAGCCGGTTGATGAGACCGAGGATCTGAAGTGGGATTCTGAGCATGTTGTAGGCGTCGCTTCCAATGTTCCGGAAGAGATCAAGGCACAGCTGCGCAATGAGTTTGCTGGTGAGTGCTCTGAAGTTGGTATGTACCTGGCCATGAGCAGAGCTGCCATCCGTGAGGGCTATCCGGAAGTCGGCATGTTCTACAGACAGGTTGCTTTTGAAGAGGCTGATCACGCTTCCCGTTATGCTGAGATGCTCGGTGAGGTCGTTTCCGCTTCTACAAAGGAGAACCTGAAGGTCAGAGTCATGGCTGAAAATGGTGCAACCAATGGCAAGACTGCACTGGCTAAGAAGTGCAAGGAACTCAATCTCGATGCCCTGCATGATTCTATTCATGAAATGGCAAGAGATGAAGCACGTCACGGCAAGGGCTTCAAGGCTCTGCTCGACAGATACTTCAAGGACTAATCTGCTTCATCAGGCTCCGGATCTTCCGGAGTCTTTTTCTTTTCTTTGTTTAAGATTTCTTAAGGTTTCGTTTGCATGGGTGGAAATTTGCTACAATGATGGCATATGGGGAAACTATTGAAAAAGGGGATCATTTCCTTGCTTTCTGTTCTGGCTTTGGTTCTGTGTACTTTGCCGGTGAAAGCAGAAAACCGGACGATCCGGATTCTGTTTACATCCGGTCTTCTGGCACAGCTGGATCCCATTCTGGAAGTCAATGAAAATGGGGAAACGATACAGACAGGCGGTTTTGCAGGACTGGCAGGCACGATTGCCAGCCAGAAAAACGATGCCACGCTTGTGCTGGATGCCGGAGATTTCTCCTATGGCACGTCAGCATCCGTTTTGATACCAGATGGCACGGTGTTATCACTGCTGAAACAGATGGGCTATGATGCCGTGATGCCGGGAGAAAAAGACTTCTCTTATGACCATGACAGTCTTGTCTCCATGTGGAATGCACCGGTGGAAAAGCCGTATGCTGTGCTGGACAATGTTTCTCTGGAAGGCACAGACATCTTTCTGCCATCCTTATTATTAGAATGCGGTGGAGTGCAGGTTGGCATCTTCGGCGTCATGTCTGACAGTCTTTCAGGCGATGGCATTTCGGTGCAGGATCCCCTGGAATCTGCCAGTGCTTCTGTGAAGGCACTGCAGGCAGCCGGTGCACAGTACATCATTGCGATGTGCCATGATGCCGCCAGGGAAGATACATCACGCTTGTGTGATATTCTGGCTGACAAGATCGAAGGGATTGATCTGATCATCAATGGGCACCAGGATGAAATGACTTCTTCACCATCCCGGCAAAAGGATACCTGGATTGTCAATGGAGACAGCCAGGGCAGAAATCTTGGCGTTCTGGATATCGATGTGGATGCACGCACAATCTCCTCATGCCAGTATGTCAGAATCGATCCTTCTCTTGCGGATGAATCTGTGCTTACAGCGGTGAATGATGCCAGGCAGCAGGCAAAAGCGAAGCTGCGTGCTCTTGGTCAGGATCCGGATCAGACTGCCGGCGTGAGTGATCATGTGTATACAGATCCAAATAATGAACAAAGCGACACACGTGATTTCATCATGGATGCCTTGAGTGATGCCTGGAATCATCAGACAGCGCTGCCGGGCCGCTATGCCGTGTCACTTGCTGGTGCTGATGAGCTTGTCATGCCATTGCCCAATGGTCAGATCACAGCGATGAATCTGCTGGATACCGGTCTTGCCGGCAATGATGCAGGCTCCTTGTCACAGCCATTGTATGGTGCCTATGTCAAAGGTTCAGATCTGAGGAAGATCTGTGAGATTGACTATCATGAGGGGCAGCGGAATGCTTTATCACAGCTTGCCATGGGCAGGATGAAGTATACAGTGCTGGATCAGCGGCTGGCGATGAACCAGGTGGTGGATGTCTATGTGCGGGAAACAGATAAATACTGGGCAAAGGTGAGTGATGATGCCTATTATCCGCTTGTCTATACAGCCCGTGTGAAACAGATTCTGGATTCAGCAGGTACGGAAAGCAGAGGGATCCTGCAGGTGACACTGTATGGTGATGCCAAAGCAGCCACATCTGCCAGCGATACACCTCTGAAGGCATCCGATGGCACAGAAATGAATGCGCTGTGGGCAGAAATGGCCTATCTGGAATCTTTCCCGCGCGGTGAAAATGCCGTGCACACCCTCTCGGGGCAGTATCAGAGTACCATCCAGAAAGTAACAGCCGTTAAAATGAACGTACACAACTACTTTGTGCATACATCCCGCTTTGGTTGGATGGTGTACCTTGGCATTGTAGGTGCTGTGGTGCTTCTGATCATCATTGTGCGTATCTTTGCCTGGATTTACAATCGCCTCCATCCATTACAGGCAGGGGATGATTGAGCACAGAGGACATGCTATAATTTCTGAAAAGCGAGGGATGATCATGAGTGAAAATAATAAGGAAGTACAGGCAGAACCGGAAATTGAGCTGACACTTGGCGGTGCGGATGAAACACCTGCCGCAAAGCAGGAAGAGGCAAAGCCGGAAGAACAGCCTGCGGCGGATGCCTATGATGAAAGCAAGCTGAGCCCGAAGGAACAGGCAACGGTAGATAACTTTGCCAAGCAGATTGATATTACGCAGTCCAATATCGTGCTGCAATATGGCTCTCAGGCCCAGAAGAAGATCACGGATTTCAGTGATACAGCCTTGAACAATGTGCGTACCAAGGATCTTGGTGAAGTTGGCAAGCTGCTGGGTGATCTGGTTGTGGAGCTCAAGGGTACGGCAGAGGCTTCAGAAGACAAAGGTCTGTTTGGCATGTTCCGCAAGAGTGGGACAAAGATCGAAGCCATGAAGGCAAAGTATGCCAAGACCGAAGCCAATGTGGATAAGATCGCGGATGTGCTGGAGGATCATCAGATTCAGCTGCTGAAAGATATTGCTTTGCTGGATCAGCTGTATGAGCGCAACCAGCAGAATACAAAGGAACTGACGATGTATATCATTGCCGGTAAGAAAAGACTTGCACAGGTGCGGGAGAAGGAGCTGCCTGCTCTGCAGGCCAAGGCAAAGGCATCCGGTCTGCCGGAAGATGCCCAGGCTGCCAATGATCTGCAGAATGCGTGTGACCGCTTTGAGAAGAAGCTTCATGATCTGATGCTTACCCGTACGGTGTCCATCCAGATGGCACCGCAGATCCGTCTTGTGCAGAACAATGACACAGTCATGACGGAGAAGATTCAGTCTACGCTTGTCAATACCATTCCGCTGTGGAAGAACCAGATGGTTCTTGCCCTTGGGGTGGAACATTCCCGCAAAGCAATGGAGGCAGAGCGTGCTGTTAACGACATGACCAATGATCTGCTCAAGAAGAATGCCGAGACACTGCATCAGGCAACCGTGGATACGGCCAAGGAATCTGAGCGCGGCATTGTCGATCTGGAGACTTTGCAGCATACCAACCAGGAATTGATTGCCACATTGGATGAAGTGCTGCAGATCCAGAAAGAAGGCCACCAGAAGCGGATGGAAGCGGAGAAGGAGCTGACCCGTATTGAAGGTGAACTGCATCAGAAGATGCTGCAGGTAAATCAGTAACGGATCAAATAGAAAGACAAAGAAAAACAGCTGCCGCCGGCAGTTGTTTTTAGAGGACACGATGGCAGCGAAAAGAAGACGCAGAAAAACACGCACAAGAACATACAGAACCAGAAGAACATACCGCCGCAGAAAGACATCCAGCCGGATGCCGCTGTTTCTGATCGGTATTTTCGTGCTGATTGTGTGTGCTGCCATCACTTCCTGCATCAACCGTGAGGATCATTATGAATATGATCCGGTGACAGATGTGCAGATGAATACAGAAAACCGTGAATACAACATGTATGACATGACCAGTCTCATCAGTAATAATGGTATTTACAGCTATGAGGATGATCGCTACACATCACAGTTTGGCGTGGATGTGTCTGAGCATAATGGCACCATTGACTGGGCAGCCCTGAAAGCAGATGGTGTGCAGTTTGCCATGATCCGCATTGGCTATCGGGGTTATGACCAGGGTACCATTACCGAAGACTCTGCTTTTGCCAGAAATATCAAAGGTGCACATGATGCTGGCATCCAGGTAGGCGTCTACTTCTTCTCACAGGCAGTTTCTGAGGATGAGGCTGCACAGGAAGCCAAGTGGGTCATAGAGCGTCTGCATTCAGAATCCATTGATCTGCCGGTAGTCTATGACATGGAAATGTATTCGGATGAAACCAATGCCCGCGGCAATACCACAACCCGGCAGCAGCGTACTGCAGATGCGGCAGTCTTCCTGGATAATATTGCCAATGCCGGCTATTCACCGATGCTGTATGCCAGCACCGGCACGTATGACACAGTCTTTGATCCGCAGTATCTGACCGGCTATCCGTTCTGGGTGGCAGAATATGATACAGTATGCAGCTATCCGTATACCTATGCCATGTGGCAGTATTCAGAAAGCGGCATGTTAAATGGTGTATCTACTAACGTAGATCTGGATATCCGTCTGATTGAGAAGTAATTATTCTGCGTCTTTGAACACCATCATCGTGCGCAGATATTTTGGCGTGACCGTTCCCCGGGAGAGGTCTTTGACCTTCTCAGGGAACGTTTTGTTTTCGGTTTCCACCAGTACGGTAATGTCTTCATCATACAGCGTGTCTTTGATGGTACCCTGCTGGCGCAGCCATGTCTCAAGCGTGCCCTGCATGGCATAGGGATAGCGTACCTCATATACATCCACCGGCACTTCCATGACTTTAGGTGCACTGGCAATTGTATCGGCCGTGATGCCGCCATAGGCACGGATCAAACCGCCGGCGCCAAGCTTGATGCCGCCAAACCAGCGCACCACACAGGCACACACATCCTGGATGCCGCTTTTCTTCAGTGCTTCCAGCATGGGTACCCCGGCAGTGCCGGCTGGCTCGCCATGATCATTGGACCGCTGCAGCTGATTGTTTTCCCCCATCACCCAGGCTGTGCATACATGGGTCGCATCGTGGTATTCCTTCTGCACTTCATGGATGAAGGCACGTGCTTCTTCTTCTGTGTGTACGGGACGCAGAATGCACAGAAAGCGTGATTTGCGGATGATGGTTTCCTGCTGATATTCTTCTTTGATCTGCATGAAAGGTATTATACACATCCTGCAGGAAAGAAGACAGAAGATGGGCGATCGATGATAAGATAGATATGATGAGCAGAATACAGCAGCTTGATGCACAGATTGCCAATATGATTGCGGCCGGCGAGGTCGTGGAGCGGCCCATGGGGGTTGTCAAGGAACTTGTGGAGAATGCCATTGATGCCGGCAGTACGAGAATTGTCGTGTCCATTACGGATGGCGGCATTGAAAAGGTACAGGTAGAGGACAATGGCTGCGGCATGGATCATATCGATGCCAGATTGGCTTTTCTGCGCCATGCGACAAGCAAAATCCGTGTCCAGAATGATCTCTGGAATATTCATACATTAGGATTCCGCGGGGAAGCCCTGCCTTCCATTGCGTCTGTTTCCAAACTGACCATGAACACAAGTGATGGCAATGATGCCACCCACATTGTCATGGAATACGGCAAAGAGACGGCCTATGAAGCCATGGCATGCCCGGCCGGCACTTCGATCACGGTGGAGGGTCTGTTTTACCATACCCCTGCCAGACTCAAACATCTGCGCTCCGCCAGTTATGAGGCATCTTTGATCCAGAATCTACTCGTTTCCTTTGCCCTGAGCCATCCGGAGATTGCCTTCCGTCTGTTTTCCCAGGATAAAGAAGCATTCCGTACATCCGGCAATGGCAATCTGCTGGAAGTGCTGTTTCAGGCTGCCGGCAGACCGGCTGCAGAGAATGCCGTAAAGATTGATCTGAATGACTTTGATTACCGGGTATCCGGCTATATCGTCAAGCCGGTTATTACCCGTGCTTCCCGCACCATGGAACATGTTTTCATGAATCATCGCATTGTACGGGATTTCAAATTATACAAGGCGATTCAGGATGGCTATGGCAATGGTCTGCCAGCAGGCAGATATCCATTAACAGTCCTGAATATCGACATGGATCCCCATCTGCTGGATGTCAACGTGCATCCTTCCAAGTGGGAAGTCCGTCTGTCCAAGGAAACACAGCTGGAATATCTGATCCGTGATGGCATTCATGATGCTTTGAGCGAATCAGTACCGGTGCCGGAAAGCAAGCCGGTGATCCGTACACCGTATTATCATCCCCAGTCCTTTGATGCCGAAGAGCTGCGGCCCAAAGATATGCCGGTGAGCGAAGAGAAAACAGAGCAGACAGAAAGCATACGAAATAGACAAAACCCCAGGGACAGCCAGCTTATCCAGAAGCAGGAAACAGAAAATACAGAGCCAATACCAGAACCGGAGACAATCGTCACAAGTCAGTCTGCAATATTGCCTGCAGAAGAAAGCAGAAATACGGCGGAAACACCTGTGCAGAGTGAAATTGCACAGGACAATGCCCTGCTGTCTCATTACAGTGTGCAGGAACAGACGAAGTATAAGCCACAGAAAAAGTCGTTT
Organism: Grylomicrobium aquisgranense; assembly: GCF_033971865.1. Taxonomy (NCBI): domain Bacteria; kingdom Bacillati; phylum Bacillota; class Erysipelotrichia; order Erysipelotrichales; family Erysipelotrichaceae; genus Grylomicrobium; species Grylomicrobium aquisgranense. The sequence goes on from NZ_JALBUR010000003.1 coordinate 110,307, forward strand.
CCGATGATGGATGTGATTGGCCAGTATAAGGGTAAGTGGATTCTGTGTGCATGTGAAAAGGGCCTTGCCGTGATTGATCAGAAGCGGGCAATGGCAGTGGCAGAGACACAGAAGGTGATTGACAGTCTGCAGAAAGCACCGGTGATGTCTTCTTTACTGGTGCCGATTACCATCCATGCCGGATCTGATCTTGTCAGCCGTCTTGGTGTGATCAATGACCAGGTATCCTGCCTGTATATTCACTTTGAGCCATTTGGCAGTGATACTCTGATGGTGCGTGAAATTCCTTCCTGGCTGCAGGATCTGGATCCTTCTGCTTTTCTGGAAGATCTGGTGGATGGGTTCCGCCATGAAGAAAAAGTAGATGCATTGGCACAGTTGAAGAAGGAAATGGCAAAAGCGATATCTCTGCGCAGTCAGAATACAAATCTTGGCAAAGAGGAGATGCAGTCTTTGTTAACACAGCTGTCTCAGTGTGAGGATCCGTTTGTGACGGCGGAAGGAAAGCCGGTCTTTGTGATCGTGGATGAAAAGACACTGGCAAGAGGGTTCCGCTGATGAAGAAGGTGCTTGTGATAGCCGGGCCTACGGCAGCCGGCAAATCCGATTTTGCCGTAGAAATGGCAAAGCAGTTGGATGGCATTATCATCTCCGGTGATTCAATCCAGGTATACAGAGGCTTTGATATTGGCTCTGGCAAGATTACCAAGGCAGAGATGCAGGGAATCCCGCATGAGCTGATTGATATTCTTGGACCGCGTGATCATTACAGTGCGGCCGACTTTCAGAAGATGGCCCGTTCCATCATTGATACAACAGAGAAATTTCCGATGATCTGCGGCGGTACCGGTCTGTATCTGAAAGCATGTCTGTATGACTATGCTTTCCCGGCAGAAAACCATGAAGGGACAATCGATCCGGCTCTTGATCAGATGGATAACGATGCCTTGTATGCACTGCTTGTGGAAAAAGATCCTGTGCAGGCAGAAAAGATTCATCCCCATAACAGAAGGCGGGTGATCCGGGCACTGACGATTCTTGCACGTCAGGGCAAGACGATGTCTTCTCTGGAAGCTGCCCAGACGCATATGCCCGTTTATGATATCTGGATTGCCGGCTGTACGATGGACAGAGACAAGCTGTATGCACGCATCAATGCACGTGTAGAGAAGATGTTTGCATTGGGGCTGGAACAGGAAGTGAAAGACTTGCTGCAAAATGGCAGCACGTTTTCGGATCAGGCGATGCAGGGCATCGGTTATCGGGAATTTGAGCCGTATATAAAAGGTGAATGTACGCTGGATGATGTAAAGACACAGATTCAGACACATTCCCGTCAGTTTGCCAAGAGGCAGTACACATGGCTGCGCCATCAGCTGCCTGTACACTGGTTTGACATTACGGATGAAAAGGAAAAACAGAAGATGGCGGAAGAGATCATCAATTGGAGTAATTCATGAATATGTATGAGAAGATCAGGCACCTGATACGCACCAATGCCTGGTATGACTTTGGCATCTGGACAGGTATTTCCATTGTTCTGGCAGGCGTGATTCTGCTGGGATGGCATCAAAGATGGTCGCTGGATGCCTTTGTGCTTGTGGCTGCCATGGTATTGATCCCCGGGGCAGTGATCCTTCTTTGTGTCTGCCAGCATCGTCTTGCAAAGCTGCGCACCCTGATTCAAAGCGGCGGTACAGTGGACGAATTTAAAGAGGAAACGTGGATCGTCTTGCAGAAAGGCCTGTTCCTTGGCAGAAACTGGCTTGTGCAGCAGGATGGCAGCCATGTATTTCCTGTTCAAAGACAGCAAATTCAGGATCTGCAGGTGGAAAGAAGACTGGATGGCAATGGCATTCTGCATATTCTGGCAAATGGGAAAAAGATGACATGCCTGCTGGACATCCAGAATCATCCTGAAATTGAAAATATTCTTGGATCATGGCATCATGGCAGCATCATCTGTCCTTCGTGTCTTGGCATCAATGATCCTGAGAATCGTTTCTGCACACATTGCGGTACGCCATTGCCGCATTAATGTGAACGTTTGATGAAAGATGAAAACGTTTGGGCATGGTTGTATAGTACCTGGATTGACAAACGTTTTGAAACACGTACACTGATAAATACCCCGATGGGGGACAGCGAAAGGAGCTGAAAATTCATGGAATTCAATCGTGAAAACGTCTATTCCGCGGGCGGAACCCTGCAGTCGTATCTGTCCCGTGTCTTTGTGACCATGGGTGCCGGCCTTGGCATTACTGCCCTGGTAGCCGCCCTTGGCTATTTCAATATCATGTCAGGAGGCTGGATGTACAAGATGCTTGCCAATGGCTCCATCAGGATGGCATTCCTTGTGGCATTCATCGTCCAGATCGGTCTTTGCATTTCAATGGGAAGAAGACTGACAACCATGTCAAACGGCACAGCCAGAACCATGTTCTATGTCTATGCCGGTGTCACCGGCTTCACCTTCTCAATCCTGCCTCTTGAATTTGGCCTGGCAACAGTGTTTACCGCCTTTGCTTTTGCGGCAGTCATGTTCTTTGCCTGCGCCGTGATCGGCCACTATACAAACGTGGATCTTTCCCGTTTCTCCGGCATCATGATCGGCGGCCTGTTCGCTCTGGTGCTGGCCTCTGTACTGGCTCTGTTTATCCCATCACTGCGTAATGGCCTGGTGATCTCCTATATTGGCGTCATCCTGTTTGGTGCCTTAACTGCATGGGATATGCAGAGAGTCAAGGCAATCTACTATCAGACCCAGGGCAATGAAATGCTCAGCGGCAATCTGGCTGTCTATGGTGCCTTTGAGCTGTATCTGGACTTCATCAACATGTTCCTGTATATCCTGCGGATTGTGGGATCCCGCAGCAGTTCCCGGAACTGATTGTGTTTCTTGCAAGGCAGGGCTTCCTGCCTTTTTTCTTGCTATAATCTTGGTGGAAATGAAGATAGAAGAATACAGATTAAATGAATACAGGCATCAGTTTCTGACGATTGAAGCAGATGATCTGACCGAAACCTTGAAGGACCGTATTGAGATTCATGAGGATGACTGCTTTGCCTTGTGTTCCTGCTATTGCAGCGATGATGGCGAAGTGATGTTCAATGTGCTTTCCGTCGGCCCGGATTGGGAAAACTGTACGCGCGGGCTGGATGATCCCGAGATGCTTGGCTTCTGGTCAATGCAGGATGTCTTTGGCCGTACGGCAAGACTGGTTGAAAGTGATGAGGATCTTTTGAAAAAGAATGCATCGTTTCTGGCCGGTGTGGAAAAGAACGTAGATGAGGATCTGCTGTTTCTGCGCAATGATGCCCGTCTGGATGATCTGCGCAATGCAGCCTATGCCGATATTGTGCTGACTGGTTTTCTTTCGGATGATGAGATTCATGAATATGAAGCCTGTCTGTCAGGAACAGATGGTCCATTTATCACTGGTTATACAGCTGAGGATGTTCCGGGCTTGCCGGACCATACACCGTTTAAGGCCATGCCGTATGCCGTGGATGATCAGGTCAGGCTGCTGGCATTGTTTATAGGAGACAAGCTGAGCGTCTCGGATGAGGAAGCCATGCAGAAAATCAGGCAACTGTCTGAACAGCTTGGCATTGCATATGAAGGGAGAGTGTACCGCAGTTAATGAGTAAGAATCATGATGTGAAATATAAATGTCCGTATTGTGGATATGTGTTTGATATGACAGTCTATGATGCTGTGAACGTCCAGCAGGATCCGGATCTGCGTGACCGCTGTGTATATGGTGAGATTTTCCAGCAGGAATGTCCGCACTGCCACAAGCAGTTCCTTGTCCAGAACGATCTGCTGTATGAAGATCCGATCCATAAGTTTGCCATCTGGGTATGTGCCCATGACTTTGGCAAAATGGATATCAGGGCTTTCACAAAGCCGCTGGTACAAAAGGGCTATGTTCTGCGCCGCTGTGCCACCGTCAAAGAATTCACGGAAAAAATCCAGATTCTGGAAGATGGTGTCAATGATGTCATGGTGGAACTGGCCAAATATGACTGCTTCATCGAATTTGTGGACAACAAGAAAGGCAAGCCGGAGGACATCACTTCGATTGAATACCAGCGCACAGAGAATGATGTCATGCACATCAATGTCAAAACCGGAGATAAGGGCATGGCCTTCATGATTCCAACAGCGATGCTGGAAGAAGAGATGAACCAGAAGCCGGAACGCTATAAGGTGGATGACAGTGAGATGCCACTGGTCAATGCAGACTGGATGGTTTCACTGTTCATGTCGCCGGCTGGCAGAGCCTGAAACATATATAAAAGGGAGTCTCACCAATGAAAGTGGACTCCTTTTTTACGATAGAAAGACAGATGCCGCAGAAATGGCTTTAGATATGTACCGCGTTCAGACCGATTGCCTCTTTCAGGAAGTCGTTTCCCATCTGGACAGCAATTTCATCCACCAGTGCTTTGCGGTCTGCCGGATATTCTTTGTACCAGCCGCCGATCCAGCCATCTTCAATCAGAGGCAGAAAATCATTCTCGAGCTGTCTCATTTCAGTCAGGATGTGATTCTTCTCTGCCCGTGACTTGGAGGTATCCATGGATGCCCGCAGACGTTTCTGATCCAGCAGAGAATCAAAGATGAGTTTGGAACGGATGGTGCCATACAGATATAACTGATAGGGCGTGATGGCGTTGGGGTTCAGGCCTGCCTGTGTGCATGTTTCGGCCAGCAGACTGTGCAGTGCCCGGTAGGAATAGGCTTGTTTCCGGCTGGTCAGGAAGAACGGACGGTCTTCTTTCTGGCTGCCGATGCCAAGGTGATAGGCACGCAGTTTCCTGCTGTAATCACCAAAGAAGCGCCATACGGCAGTTACCTGCCATGTTGCTGTGCCGCTGGCACTGCGGCTGATGAGCTTCATGCGGGCATCCGGCATCACTCTTCTTCCGGTTGTCTTCTTCTCCAGATACGTACCATCATTGAATGTCAGCAGCAGTTCTTTCTCATTGCGCGGATTGATGGTGAAACTGTCCAGACGGATGTTTTCCAGCTGCTTTGGCTTGAGACCCATGTAAATCATGCATTCCAGCAGGATCTGCTTCTTTGCCGGCAGCTTTGGCAAAACATGGATCATAGTCCGGATATCCGCAGGATTTGCAAAAGTATCTTTCTGATAGGTTGTACGGGCCCTGATTTCATTGTGCATGATGCCGGCAAAGGGATTCTGGTAGCCGGGAAACAGAGATGGGCAGGCTGCGATGCGGCTGCCTGCTGCCCGCAGTGTTGCCTTGTAGCGGTGGACGGTATTGGCACTCAAGGTGCCGTCTTTTGCCTTCTCATCCAGATGGTCAAAATAGTCCCGAGCAGCCTGCGGCGTAATGGTCAGAATGGAATACTGGCCATCATGCCAGGCATACAGCAGATTGATCACTTTGCGGTAATCGTTCATGGTGGCCGGATGGTCCTGCAGGGTGCGCATCATTGCAGACCACTGCTGATCATTCAGCCCGGCCGGTAAAGATTGTGTCATCGTGGTTTTCCCCGCTTTCTATGGTGCTTTCTGACTGCATGATAGTGTACCCGGCTGTATCGATACAAGTAGGAATTTGTAAAATCACACAAAGTCACATATTTAAGACATAATTCTGCGGGACGTATTTGCTATCTTATAACTGCACAAGGAAAGTGCACTTTGGATCATTAAAGGAATTGCTCCCCCTTTAGCAATTCGCCAAAGATTCTATCCCCTTAAATAAAAAGAGAGAAGGCCCGGTGTGAGGGCCTTTTCTCATGGTTTGACACATATATGAATGCATGGTAAAAATGAGGATATGTGGGAAAAAGAACGTGAAATTCTGAGAAAAAGGGCGTCTGAATTTCCGGTGCCCTGCATCATTGCCATTGATGGCAGATGCGGATCAGGCAAGACAACACTGGGGACGCTGCTGGCCTGTGATCTACATGCTGACCTGCTGCACATGGATGATTTCTTCCTGCAGGAATATCAGCGTACCCCGTCAAGATATGCAGCGCCGGGAGAAAACGTTGACCATGAACGTGTGGAAGAGGTACTGAAACAGTGGCGCCTTCATAAACCCTTTTCCTATCAGAAGTTTGACTGTACAAAGATGGCTCTGGGAGAGACGGTATCTCTTGTGCCTGGAAATATACTTGTTGTGGAGGGGTCCTACTGCATGCATCCGCAGCTGCGGAAATACTATGACTATTGCGTGTTTGTAACGATTGAACCGTCTTTGCAGCAGAAACGTCTTCTGGCGCGTGAAGGGGAGCAGAAGCTTGCCATGTTCAATGCACGCTGGATTCCTCTGGAAGAGACATACTTTGCTGCGCTTGATGTTGAAAGGCAGGCAGATCTGGTGCTTGTATCACCATCCCTGTAATGGCAGGGCATTTCGGGCCATATATCGATTTGATTGCTTTAAAAATCAGTAGTGCTACAATATTCCTGCCTCTGGGAGGGTTTTTTTAAGTATGAAGATATTAATCGTTGGCGCAGGCAAGGTGGGATATACCTGTACGGCGCAGTTGTCCAGGGAAGGACATGACATCACGCTTGTGGATGTGCGTCCGGATGTTTTGGAGAAGGCGCAGGGTGCCTATGATGTCATTGCGGTGACGGGAAATGGCGCTTCGCTGTCGACACTGCAGGCAGCAGGCATTACCGATATGGATGTGTTGATTGCGGTGTCCAATGCGGATGAGGTCAATCTGCTGGCATGCATTACGGCAAAGCATCTGAATCCGCACATCAATTGCATTGCGCGTATCCGTGATCCTGAATATGTTGCCCAGGCATATGAAATGCGTGATGAGTTCGGCCTGTATCTGGTGGTGAATCCGGAACGTCAGGCAGCCCATGAAATTTTCCAGCTTCTGAAGCTGCCGGGATCTCTGACGCGTGAGACCTTTGCCAAGGCCCGTATGGAGATGATTGAACTGCGGGTGGCAGAAGGATCCGTGCTGTGCGGCAAACGGTTGAGTGAACTGGAAAATGCGGTGCATACACGTGTTCTTGTCTGTGCAATTGAGCGGCATGGCGAGGTGATCATTCCACGTGGTGATGCATCTTTGATGGCGGGTGACAGAATCTCCGTTACTGGTTCCAGCAATAATCTGCATCAGATGCTTGTTCATCTTGGCATTATCAGGAAGAATATCCGCCATGTTCTGATTGCCGGGGGTGGCAGGATCAGCTACTATCTGGCTTCTGAACTGGGACGTTCTGGCATGACTGCCAATATCATTGAATCGGATGCATCGCGCTGTGAGGAACTGGCTGATCTGCTGCCGGCCGCAACAGTAGTGCATGGGGATGCGTCCAGTCAGGCTTTTCTGGAAACAGAGGATCTGACGGACTATGATGCTGTGGTAAGCTGCACAGGCATTGATGAGCTGAACATTGTTATATCCATGTATGCGTCCATGTGTCATGTTCCGCTGACGATTACCAAGCTTGGCCGCGGTGACAGCAGCCGTATTCTGGACAGTCTGCCGGTGGGACCGACGGTATGCCCGAAGGATCTGTGCACGACGCATATTGTCCGCTATGTAAGAGCGATGGAACACAGTTCCGGTCTGTCTGCCCTGTCAGTGCATAAGATTGCGTCCGGCAATGCTGAGGTGCTGGAGTTTGTTGTGGATGAAAATACAAAGCATATCGGTGAAAAGCTCAAGGATATGCCGATTCAGAAGAATGTTCTGATTGCATCGATCAGCAGTGGCAGAACGACAGAGATTGCCCATGGTGATATGACGTTCCATGCCGGTGATACAGTTGTCATTGTTGCGGCCAGTGATCATGTTATTGGTACGCTGAATGATATTTTCGGGGAGTAAGCTGAGATGAATTGGAAAATGATATGGCGCATCATTGCCTGGATTCTGGTTGTAGAAGCGGGCCTGATGCTGCCGGCATTGTTCATCTCAATCGGCTATCATGAACCTGCTGCCATCTATGGCTATTGTCTGACCCTGCCGATTATTCTTGGCTGTGCCGGTATTCTGTTCCTTCTGACACGTAATGCCAGAAAGGGCTTCTATCAGCGGGAAGGCTTTGTTACAACTGGCCTGAGCTGGCTGGTGATGTCTGCTCTTGGCTGTCTTCCTTTCTTCTTTTCCCGGGAAATCCCTAATTACATCGACTGTTTATTCGAAATGGTCTCAGGTTTCACGACCACTGGTTCTTCCATCCTTACGGATGTGGAAGCACTGGACAAGGGACTTCTCTGGTGGCGGTCTTTCTCGCACTGGGTTGGCGGCATGGGCGTGCTCGTCTTCCTGATGGCAATTGTCCCTCTTGGCGGAAAGAATCAGGGCTTCACACTGCATATTCTGCGGGCAGAGTCTCCCGGTCCTGCCGTCGGCAAGATGGCACCGCGCATGAAGGAGACGGCACTGATCCTGTACCGTTTGTATCTTGTCCTGACTGTACTGAACATTATCTTCCTGCTGGCTGGCGGGATGGACTGGTTCTCTGCCTGCTGCATTGCCTTTGGCACAGCCGGCACCGGCGGCTTCTCTGTTCTCAACAGCTCCTGTGCTTCCTATTCACCTTACATTCAGTGGGTGACAACGATCTTCATGTTTGCCTTTGCTGTTAACTTCTCAATTTATTACCTGCTCTGGCTGCGCAATTTCAAAGCAGTCTGGAAGGATGAGGAACTTCGCGGGTATCTGCTGATCATTGCTGTGACGATTACAGCTCTGGTGCTCAATGTACGCGGACTGTATGGCTCACTGTCAGAGACGATACGGCATTGTGCCTTTACGGTTGCGACAATCATGTCCACAACCGGATATGCAACAACGGACTTCAATCTGTGGCCAGCTTTTGCCAAGGCCATCATTCTGTTCCTGATGTTTGTTGGTGCCTGTGCAGGCAGTACCGGCGGCGGCATCAAAGTGATCCGGGTGATTCTGCTTGGCAAGATTCTGCGCCGTAACGTGCATGAAAACCAGCATCCTGATGAAGTCAGCGCGATCCGTATCAATGACCGCAAAGTGGATGAGCAGGTCATCCGCAATTGTGAGGCATATCTGATTGCCTATGCCGGCATCGTCATCCTCAGCTTCCTGATCGTTTCTCTGGATGGGTTTACGGTAGAAACCAATTTTTCTGCAGTCATGGCAACGTTCAATAACATCGGGCCTGGTCTGGATGCAGTTGGACCGACTTCCAACTTTGCGGCTTACAGTGCCCTTTCAAAGATTGTCATGACCTTTGATATGCTTGCCGGCCGTCTGGAGATCTATCCGATCATCATGCTGTTCTCCCGCCGTACATGGCGCAAGAGAAGATAAGCGCAATATCACACATTGCACTGCCGCTCTGGCAGTGTTTTTGTTTCGTGCTATACTGGCTCCTATTAAGGAGGACTGATCATGATTATTCATAATGGACTGGTTCATGATGCCATTCACCGTGAGCCATATCATGCTGACATTCTGGTAAAGGATGGAAAGATTCAAGATATTGGTACGGATCTGCCATCTGATGAAGAACTGGTGGATGTACAGGGTGCCAATGTGTATCCGGGCTTTGTAGAGGCACACTGTCATCTTGGCTTGGATGGCTATGGCATTGGTTTTGAGGGGCGTGACTACAATGAGCGCAATGATATCTGTACGCCGCAGCTGCGTGCGATTGACAGCTTCAATCCCCAGGATCCTGCCATTGCCATGGCCGCGAAGGCAGGCGTGACGTGTGCTGCCACCGGACAGGGAAGTTCCAATGCGATCGGCGGGCTTTGGACATGTGTAAAGACAACCGGCATCTGTGTAGATGACATGGTTGTCAAGGACAACATTGCCATGAAGTGTGCACTGGGTGAAAATCCCAAGCGCTGCTATCAGGATAAAGGTAATTGTGCAAGGATGTCCACGGCGGCTGTGATTCGCAATATGCTGTTTCAGACGAAGGATTATATGGCACGCAAGGCTGCTGCCAATGGTGATCCGCTGAAGATGCCTGCCTTTGATATGAAGTGCGAGGCCATGATTCCGGTCATTGAGAAGAAGATCCCGCTGAAGATTCATGCCCATCAGGCCAATGATATTCTGACGGCTATCCGGATTGCCAGAGAGTTTGATGTCAAGCTGACATTGGAACATGTAACAGAAGGCCATCTGATTGTGGATATTCTGAAACGGTATCCCGATCTGCCTCTGGCAGTCGGGCCTACGCTGACAAATGCGTCCAAGTTTGAGCTGCAGAACAAATCCTGGACAACGCCTGGCATTCTTGCCAAAGCGGGCTGTCATGTGTCCATCATTACCGATGCTCCGGTTATTCCGCTGCAGTATCTGCCGCTTTGTGCCGGTTATGCCATCAAGGCAGGCATGGATCCCTTTGATGCATTGCAGGCCATCACAATCCATCCGGCTGAGCATATCGGTGTTTCAGACAGAGTGGGTTCCATTGAAGTGGGCAAGGATGCGGATCTTGTCATCATCGATGGCTCACCGTTTGAAGTATCCTCAACTGTCAGACAGGTATACATCGCCGGAGAACAATTGTAAAAGTTCACCTATTGTTCACATACAGGACATATTTGTATCACATTTTTCTCCTAGTATTACAACTGTCAGATGGGAAAACATCTGATGATAATCTCCCAAAGATTAGGAAGTTCTCCAGACCCCCCATCCTGGAGAAATACTTCCCCCCCAAAGAAACCGTCTATCCCCCATGGACGGTTTTTCTTATTCGTGCCTATAATAGCCCCGGAGGTAATTATGATTCAGAATACAATTCTTCCCGTCCGTTGGGGCATCATTGGTGCCGGCGGCATTGCCCATCGTTTCTGTGCCTCTCTTACCAATTTCAAAGACTGCCAGCTCTATGCCATCGCCGGCCGGAACAAAGCCAAGATGGAAGCATTCCAAAAAGAGTTTCCGTGTGATGTGATTTATACCAACTTTGATGCGCTGATTCAGGATGAAAACGTGGATGCCATCTATCTTGCTCTGCCGCATTTTCTGCATGCCGCGTGGGCCGTCAAGGCACTGCAGGCACATAAGCCGGTGCTGTCTGAGAAACCTGCGGTGATTACAACAGATGAAATGAAACAGGTCATCCAGGCTGCCCGTGACAGCCATACGCTGTATATGGAAGCGATGAAGACGCGCTTTGAGCCGGCATATACCGCAATGAAAAAACATCTGTCTGAGATAGGTGATATCACACAGATCAGCGCTGAAAACAGTTCTGTCCTGCCGCCTGCTCTGTTTGGCAAAGGCTATCATACTTCCGGTAAGGGAAGCGGCTGCCTTCTGGATGGCGGCTGTTATCTGACGGCTCTGGCGATTGATCTGTTTCCGGGGCTGCCGCAGGTGGAACTGGAAGATCTGGTCCTGAAAGAAGGCGTGGATATGTTTGTCAGAGCAAAGCTTGCCTTTCATAACGGAACAGCAGAGATTGCCTGCGGATTTGACAGAGATATTCCATCCCATGCCGTCATTTGCGGCACCAAAGGATCCATAGCCTTTGCCCCGGCCCACCGGCCGGATCACTTCACTGTGAAAACAGCCGAAGCAGAGAAAACATATCAGGTGCCCTATGAGAATGATGACTTCCATGGAGAGATTGCCCACTTTGTGCAGCTTCTTAAAGAAGGAAAAATCGAGAGTGATGTCATGTCATGGGATGATTCATTGCGCAATATGGAAGTGCTGGAAGAGATTTCCGGTTGCTGGAGGAAACATGCATGAAATATTTGTTCTTTGATATTGACGGCACGCTGGTCAGCCATGATCATGGTCTGATTCCCAGTGCAAAAAAGGCAATTGAAAGATCCAGGCAGAAGGGCAACTTATGTTTTCTTGCCACGGGCAGACACTTGTCATCACTGTGGGCTGTGAAGGATCTTGATATGGATGGTGTGATCTACTGCAATGGTGCCGGCATCTTCATGCATGGAAAGATCCTGTATACCAATCCCATTCCCCATGCCATCTGTTCCAGGACGGTCTTTCAGGCAGAGGAAAGAAATGGTGCCTACTCGCTCCAGAGTTCGTATGAGATGTTCAAAAATGTGGCAGAGATGGACCGCTTTGAAAAGTCAGTAGCCTTTGATCCAAGGTTTACATCCTTTCAGGATAAGCTGCAGAAATTCGGTGCCAAACCATTCACCCAGTATCGCAGTCAGGATATTCTGAAAATCGATATCGGCTTTGCCACAGAAGAAATCATGGATGACTTTCAGAAGGTAATGAGTCCACAGCTGACTCTGGTTTCCACAGCCGGCTATCATATCGAAGAAGGCAAGAAATCCGGTGAGATCACCAGGAAAGGTGTCAGTAAGGGTACAGCCATTGAGAAGCTTGTGGAGATGTTGCAGGGGAATATGGCCGATACATATGCCTTTGGCGATTCTGGCAATGATCTGGATATGATTCAAAGATGTCATACTGGTATTGCCATGGGCAATGGGTTTGATGAGCTCAAGAAGGCAGCAGACTATGTGACCGATGACATTGATCACGATGGTCTTGCCAAAGCCATGGAACACTTTGATCTGGTCTGATATGCATAGGCTGGATGTGTGGATGTTGCAATCGGGCATCTTACAAGCATGCAAAGATAAATGATATTAAGATAAAGTAAACAAGACACTGACACCTGCCGAGGGTGTCAGTTTCATAGTGTGTCGGGCATGGCACACATCTAGCCTGCAATAGAGGCAGGCCGCGGGTATTTGTCGCCAAGCGAAGTGAACTACCAGCCGAGGGTGAATAACCCAGAGCGAAAGCAGTAGCTAGCATATTTCGG
>NZ_JALBUR010000004.1:0-107416 GCF_033971865.1 Grylomicrobium aquisgranense
TTGTACCATAAAACATACAACACATACAACATAAAAATGCAAGAAATTTGACAAAAATAGACAAAGAAAAAGCCGCAGTCATGCGGTTTTCGAGAAATTCTATTCAAAACAAACTGTCAAAGTCCCGGCAAGTAAGACATTTTCAGACATTGGGCATCAATAGCCCGATGTCTTTTTTAATGTGCTAGGATAGGGACGAAGGTGTGAATATGAAAGTTTCAACAAGAGGAAGATATTCACTGCGGCTTTTGGCTGATATTGCCAGCCACCAGGATGAAGGGCCGGTATCTTTGAATGACACTGCCAAGCGGCAGGAACTGTCATTGAAGTATCTGGAACTGCTGGCGGCACCGCTTGTCAAAAAGGGCTGGCTGATTACAACCAGAGGAAAAAACGGCGGCTATCAGCTGGCAAAACCGGCCAATGAGATCAATGTCGCCGATGTGCTGGAAGTGACGGATGGACTGGAACCGGTGGAGTGTGTCTCCAATGGAGATTATTCCCAGTGTGACAGCCGGGAGTCCTGTACAACGATCGGTCTTTGGCGTGGTGTTACAGCTGTGCTGCATGACTATTTTGCAAAGATTTCAATTGCGGATCTGGCGGCCGGAAAGTACCGGGATATCAGTGAATAGAAAATGGGCTGCAACAGGTATTCAACTGTTACAGTCCTTTTTAAGTTCTGGTTCGGAAATAACGGTGCTGGAGTGGTGCTTCAAAGGCGAGCATTGCGATCCAGCCGATGAAATAGGTCCACGGGATGGCCGCAAAGCCCATGTGGAAACAGAAGACCATCGGGATTTCGCACAGTACGCGGACACCGATGTTGACAAGACTCGAATACAGCGTGATGCGCAGATCGCCGATGCCTCTGAAATAGCCCTGGATGCCGTTGGTGATACCGGGCAAAATATAGAACCATGCCATGATGGACAGGTAATGGACACCTTCCTGGATGACGGCTTCATCACTTGTAAACAGTGTCATCAGGAAACGGGAGAACAGCCATGTGACAAGGCCGATGGCAATACCGTAGATGATTTCGATCCGCATGCCAAGGAAATAGGATTTCCTGACTCTGTCATCCAGATGGGCGCCTTCATTTTGTGCCATTACCGAAGTCATGGCGTGGGCAATGTTCTGCTGGGGGATGGTCGCAAAGTCATCAAAGCGGTTGACGGCATTAAAGGCCGCAGTGGCATTGACACCCATGGTATTAACAAAGGACTGGGTGCACAGTTTGCCGATCTGCACGGATGACTGCTGCATGGCCGACACAAAGCCAAACGATACGGTTTTGACAAACATGCGGCGGTCAAAGACGAACCATTCTTTTCCTAAGCGCAGCACGGAAATGTGTTTTTTGATATACAGCAGGCACATGATGGCACTGAGCATCTCACACAGGGTTGTGCTGATGGCAGCACCGGCAATACCGGCGTGCAGGATGATGACAAAGAACAGGTCGCCGGCAATGTTGAGACCTGCTGAGACAGCAAGAAAGATCAGCGGGGAAGCACTGTCACCCATTGCCCGCAAGATTGAGGCAAGGTAGTTATAAATAAAGGAAAAGAACAGGCCAAACAGGATGATGCGCATATACTGTACTGCCAAGGGCAGAATATCAGTCTCAACCTGCAGGATGGTCAATACCGGCTTTGCCAGCAGAAAGAGTATCGCTGCGGTGGCAAGGGAGAAGATGCCGCCGGCAATCATGCCGGTGGATACCTGCTTTTTAAGAGCGGGAATATCTTTGGCTCCATAGAGCATACTGACCAGGATTCCTGCTCCCAGACAGATACCGTTGACGAACAGCAATACAAGCGTGATAACCGGGTTGGTTGTACCGATGGCAGCCAGGGCTTCCTTGCCGACAAACCGGCCGACGATCATGGCATCGGCAGCGTTATAGGTCAGCTGTAACAGGGTGCCCAATACAAGTGGAATTGTAAAGAAGATGATCTCCTTGAGCAGCGGCCCTTTTGTCATATCCTTTACCATAGCAAGCCTTCTTTCTGAAACGATTTATATGATACTAAAAAAGCAGGTCTTGTCGACCTGCAGTATGTGTTACGCTTCCTGTGATTCGGGCTTTGTGTGATTGGAAATCAGCACGAATGGTGTATAGATCGCAAAGAAAATCACGATGCAGAGCAGCTGGGTAATAACGGCACCGACATCGCCGCCGGAGGCAACGAAGGCCATGATTCCCGGAGGCATTGTCCATAGCCCTTGCGGCAGAGCGGGCCGATGAAGCGGAGATTGCGAAAATACGCCAGTGCTGTAATGCCTGTGCAGATGATATCCACAATGGCAGCTTGCATCTGCAGGCAGATATTGCCTTTCACAGTGCGATTGTCGAAGCAGCGCACAATGAAGTGCTTGTGCGCATCACGCCAATGATCCATGATGGTGTAGGTGTGTTCATTGACTATCAGAACCATGGTCAGATCGAAATGACGCTGCAGTCACATGAGGCCGTGTGTCAGGCAGTTGAGACAAAAAATCCGGATGCGGCTGAAAAGGCAATGAGAGCACATATGATGCATAACCAGGAATTGATCCGGTAATTTTTTGCGGAAAAGAGGTAAGGAAAGATGCTGAAAAGTCAGAAGATGAGAGAAGTGTCTCCGGAGATGGATCCGCTGCGGCTTGGCAGTGGATGGAAAAAGGAAGATCTTGGCAAACCACAGATCTATATTGAAAGTACGTTCGGGGATTCTCATCCGGGTTCTGCCGGACTGGATCGAATTGTGGAAGATGTGCGCACGGGTGTGAATGATGCCGGCGGTTTTGGGGCAAGATACTTTGTCACGGACATGTGTGATGGGGAAAGCCAGGGCAATGATGGCATCAACTATTCCCTTGTCTCAAGAGAGATGATTGCCAACATGATTGAGATTCAGGAGAATGCAACGCCGTTTGATGCCGGTGTGTATATTTCTTCCTGTGACAAGGGTCTTCCTGGCGGTCTGATGGGCATGTGCCGTGTGAATATTCCTTCTCTTGTGGTATGCGGCGGTGTAATGAAAGCTGGACCGGATCTTCTGACCCTGAATGAGCTTGGCTATTACAGTGCAAAGTATGAGCGTGGTGAGATTGGTGCTGACAGACTAGCCTGGGCAAAACAGAATGCCTGTCCGAGCTGCGGTGCCTGTTCTTTCTTTGGCACAGCCTGCACGATGCAGATCATGGCAGAGGCTCTGGGACTGGCAATGCCCGGAACGGCACTGCTGCCATATGGCAGTAAAATGCTCAAACAGGCTGCTGTTTCTGCTGGCAAGCGCGCGGTTGCATTAGCAAAGGAAGGTTTGCGTCCATCAGACATTGTGACCATGAAATCATTTGAGAATGCGATTCTTGTGCATGCGGCCATCTCCGGCAGCACCAATGCCTTATTGCATCTGCCGGCGATTGCCCATGAGCTTGGCATCACGATCACTGGTGATGACTTTGACCGCCTGCACCGCAAGGCAAAGTATCTGGTTAATATCCGCCCAACGGGAAAGTATCCGGCGGAATTCTTCTATTATGCCGGCGGTGTGCCGATGGTCATGGAACAGATCAAAGAGGAACTGCATCTGGATGTGATGACAGTCACCGGGAAAACACTTGGTGAGAATCTGGAAGAGCTGAAACAGAATGGCTATTATGCACGCTGCCAGGCAGAACTGGAGAAAGCCAACCAGCGATATCATTTGCATTTAAGAAGGCAGGATATCATCCGTGATGGCAGTGATCCGATTGACAGTGATGGTTCGATTGCGGTACTGCATGGCAATCTGGCTCCATTAGGTGCGGTGATCAAGCATACAGCATGTCCGAAAGAGATGTTTCATGCGGTATTAAAGGCACGACCGTTTGACTGTGAAGAAGATGCACTGGATGCCGTGCTGCATCATCGCATTCAGCCGGGTGATGCCGTGATCATCCGGTATGAAGGACCGCAGGGATCCGGCATGCCGGAGATGTTCTATACAACCGAGGCCATTTCTTCAGATCCAGAACTTGGCCGCAGTATTGCCTTGATTACAGATGGGCGCTTCTCCGGTGCTTCCACTGGTCCGGTTATTGGCCATGTATCACCAGAAGCACAGGCTGGCGGGCCGCTGGCGTTGGTAGAAGAAGGCGATCTGATCCAGATTAATATTCCGGAAAGAAAGCTGGAGATTGTCGGCATTCATGGAGAAAAGATGAGCGCAGACAAAATCCATGCTGTATTGCAGGAGAGAAAGGACAATCTCGCTCCGCATCCGCATAAGTATCAAAAAGGGGTGCTGCGTCTGTTTGGCATGCTGGCAGCGTCACCGATGCAGGGTGCCTGGCTGGACTATGATCACATTCAGAAAAAGTGATATTGATTTCACTTCTGCTTGAAGAAGATATTTGCTGTGAGGAAGATACGTAACTTCTATCACAGCATTTTCTTTTGATTTACAGGCGTTCTGGCAGGCATGATACTGCTGTGAAGGCAGGTGGAATGTATAAGAACTGCCATTTTCATCTTTTCCGGAAAGGCAGTCATAATTGTCTTCGTTGCCTGAGGAAACATCAAAGTCAGGCTTTGTGATTTCGACAGTGGATGGATGAAAAAGAGATGGGATATCCATGGCAAGCGGCCGCATGAAATAGAAGGCAAGCAGATCCAGAGCCAGAAAGAATACGATTCCCCAGATGTTCCTTTTCCGTCCGGAAGATGCAGGGTCATCGGGTCTTTGTGCAGACAGCGGATGATCAGAAGCAGAAAGATGACAAACAAAGAGGATGTCAGGAAAAGCCAGCTGAAGTAATAGGCATAGCCAGAGACGGCTGCTGGCATGAAAATCATGGTCATATTCAAGATCAGGGAGACAATCAGCAGCAGTAAATAGTATCCCGAAATCGGGATATAATATTAATATATTCAAAGAATATTCCGATCTCGGGATAAATAATTGCTAATGACTGCAAAATGATATATTCTAACAATAGAATGAGGGACATGTTATGATCATCAGAAAAGAGTATCTGCATCAGCTTGAACAGTGGAAAGATCAGAAGATCATCAAGGTTATTACTGGAATCAGAAGATGTGGCAAGTCTACACTTCTGCAGCAGTTTCAGGATTTTCTGATTCAAACGGGTATATCTGAAAAGCAGATCATTGCAATCAACTTTGAAGATCTTGCTTTCGAAGAACTGTTGGATTATCAGAAACTCTATGCATACATAACGGCGAGGCTACTGACGGGGAAAAGAATGTATGTATTTCTGGATGAGATTCAGAAAGTACAGGATTTTGAAAAAGTGGTTGATAGCTTGTATATTAAAGATTCTGTCGATGTGTACATTACCGGATCAAATGCATTTCTGCTTTCAGGAGATCTCGCGACATTCTTGTCGGGAAGATATATTGAAATCAATATGCTGCCATTGGCTTTCAGGGAATATATGGATGAGGTGAATGGTGAGAACCCCGATCGGGTTTTTGCACAGTATATGAAATTTGGCGGCATGCCGTATGCAGTCCAGCTGGGACAGGATGCGAATCGGATTGATACCTATCTGGAGGGTATATACAATACAATTCTGATTAAAGATATTGAAGATCGTGAAAAAAGACGGAATGATGATCCAAATAAACGCAGAATCAATGATGTTACGCTGCTGAAAAATATTTCCCGTTTCCTGGCAAGTACAGTTGGAAGTCCTGTGTCTTTGAACAAGATTGCTGGTTATATCACTTCAACTGGCCGTAAAGTATCGCCGACAACAGTGGCAGAATATGTGGAAGCCTTATGTGAACCGTATATTTTCTATCGGGTTCAACCAATTAATGTTTCCGGAAAGCAGCTTTTGGATACAGTCTGCAAGTATTACATTGCGGATCTTGGCTTGCGCAACTATATTCTTCCCCGACAGAACTATGACCTTGGTTTTTCCTTGGAAAATGTGGTTTATCTTGAACTGCTCCGCAGAGGATTTGAAGTCAATTCAGGCAGGATTGGTATGCTGGAAGTTGATTTTGTGGCAAAAAAGAATGATCTTTACCGTTATTATCAGGTCACGGCGAGTCTTACGGATCAGAAAACATTTGAGCGTGAAATGAAGCCGTTTGAACAAATAAAGGATAATTATCCCAAGACAATACTGACGCTGGATCGCTTTTCTCTGGGAAATTACAATGGTATTCAAGTGGTCAATGCAGTTGATTGGCTGCTGGATCCAGGTCTGGATGCATAAAGAAATACCGGAAAGCGATGCTGCCTTCCGATATTCCTGTCATTTCTTCTTTTTCTTGTGTTTCAGGCGGTCTGCCATTCTGGTCAGTGCAGATGCCTGCAGATAGTAATCCTGTGCATGTGTTTTCAAAGCTGGATATTCTTTGGCAAGCTCGCGCAGAACATCTCCCTGTTCTTTTTCACTTCCTGCCATATCGAGAAACAGCCTGCGCTTTCCGAGTATGGACCAGCGCTTGAGAAACTTCAGATCGGCATCTGTGCCGGTCACTTCCTTCTTTGTGATCACGGTCAGAGCAGTGATGGTTTTCTGGCGGCTGCGTGCTGCTTTAAGCAATGGTTCTGAGAAGGAAGGATCTTTGTCAAACATCTGGGCAATGCCTTCATACGTAATCACGGCATTGGCCGCATACTGCTGTGCCTTGGCCAGCATCTTTTCGTGTTTTTTATCCATTGTTCTGTTCCTTTATCTCTGCACACTGCCGGCAAAGCCAAGGCAGTACCTGCTCAAAGTTGACGCCGTAGTCATTGTGATCTTTCTCCTGCAGGGTTGCTTCAATGCTTCGGGAGATGAATTCACAGGCCAGTTGGAGTGCATCTTCCATTGCCATGCCCTTTGTAAGTCCGGCTGCCAGCACCGAGGCAAACAGATCTCCTGTGCCGTGAAAATGAACGGGCTGTTCCTTTGCCATGGCCCAGAAGAACCTGTCTTCTTTCCTGCTGTATGCAAAGGCACCAAGCTTTCCTGCCTCTCTGGATACGCCGGTGATGACGGCTGTCTGGGCACCATTGGCACATAATGCACTGCACATATATTTCAACTGTGCCTCATCAGGGGAGGGATTGTATGGCATGTCCAGCAGGAAGCACGCTTCACAGAGATTTGGTACGATGACATCTGCTTTTGCACACAGGGATTTCATTGCCTGAACAAAGCCTGTGCCAAAGCCTGGATACAGTTTTCCTTCATCTCCCATGCAGGGATCTACCAGCCGCAGGCGGTCTTTTCCGAACTGTGCAAACAGTCCGGCCGCAATGGCAATCTGGTCAAGGGAGCCAAGATAGCCTGTATAGATGGCGTCAAAGGCAAAATGTTCCTGTTTCCATACATGGATGATCTTTTCCAAGTCGCCGGTCAGATCAAGAAAGGTAAAATGGGAAAAGGCGGTATGCGTAGATAAGACTGCTGTTGGCAGGACTGCGCATTCAATGCCCATGGCACTGATCACTGGCAGTGCTGCGGTCAGGGAACATTTGCCGACACAGGAGAGATCCTGCATGGTAAGAATCTTTTTCATTGACATCCTCCGGATACGTCTGACATTATAGCAGGATTTGCATGTGTGACGCATTGGCGGCGGTGTTTGGGTGTAAAATGGGGAAGTGTTGACAATGAAACAGACAGAATCCGTCACTTTGCGCAGGATACAGAAACAGGATGAAAACGTTGTGCGGAATTTGTTTGACTTTGCGATGCCCGATGAAGCGTGCCGTCTGTTTGTGACTGCATGCCTGCAGGATGGTGCGGTGCATGAGCTGGTCTGTCTTGGCTCTGCATGCATTGGCATGGTTTCTGCGGATCATGGTGAGATCAGCTACCGGATCCAGAAACCATGGCGTCATCATGGCTTTGCCAGTATGGCCGTGTGCCTGTTCTGCCAGAGGCATCCGATGGATCTGTGGGCAAGAGTGGAGAGGGATAATGTGGAAAGCATTGCTGTTCTGAAAGCAAATGGCTTTCAGATCGATAGTGCTGCAGATCATTTGCTGTATTTTACAAGGCATTTACAATCGACTGATAAGATAGCTAAAGTGGGGTGGTGACAATATGATCAAAGACTTATATGAAATGGGCTGCACACAGAACCGTGAAATTTCCTGGCTGCGCTTTGATGACCGCGTGCTGAATGAGGCAAAAGACGAAAGCGTGCCGCTGCTGGAGAGACTGAAGTTTGTCTCGATCTACACTTCCAACCTGACCGAGTTCTTCCGGGTCAGAGTCGGCTCTCTCTATGATATGGAGAAGGTCAAGTTTGATGCCGTGGATAATAAGTCTGGCCTGACGGCGAAGGGACAGTTGGATGCGATTTATCCGGCCGCAAGACGTGGGTGCCGCAAACGTGACAAGGTCTATGCCCAGCTGCGCCAGGAGATGGCAAAAGAAGGCATCTGTGATCTGGACATGGATGGGGTGACCAAGGACGAGCAGAAGTACCTCAAGAAGTATTACAAGACCATGGTTGAACCGGTATTGACAGCCCAGATTGTGGATACCCACCATCCATTCCCGAACCTGCTGAATGATCATATCTATATTGCCGCTGTGATCCGTTTGAAAAAGCATGGTGTGTTTGGCTTTGTGGCGATTCCGCCGAGTCTGGGTGATATCGTCATTCTGCCTAATGAACAGCAGCTGCGCTTTGTGCATACCGAAGATCTGGTGCGCTATTATGCGGGCTCTTTGTTCCCGGATGCACAGATTCAGGAGACACTGAAATTCAAGATTGCGCGTTCTGCTTATATTGATCCGGAAGATGAAGCGTTTGATGATATTCATGACTATCGGAAGAAGATGCTCAAGGTGCTCAAGGAGCGCCGTAAGATGCATGTCACCCGTATTGTGCTGTCTGACCATCCTTCCCGTGCCCTTGGCAAATATCTGTTCCGTCATCTGGATGTGACCACCCAGATGCAGTTTGTCTGCACGGTTCCTTTCTCTTTGAAGTATGCGTTCTCGCTGGGCCGCTGCCTGAATGAAGAACAGCAGAAGAAGTATCTGTATCCGCCATATGAGCCAAAGCTTTCTCCTGCCTTCGACTATCATCAGCCGCTGTTTGATCAGATTCTGAAGAAGGATGTCCTGCTGTCTTATCCATATGAATCCATGGCACCATTTTTGAATCTGGTGAAGCAGAGTGCAGATGATGATAATGTTGTCGCGATCAAGATCACGATCTACCGTCTTGCCTCCCATGCCCGTCTGGTGGAGTACCTGTGCCAGGCTGCAGAGAATGGCAAGGAAGTCGATGTGCTGATTGAGCTGAAAGCACGCTTTGATGAGCAGAATAATATCGACTATTCCCAGAAGCTGGAGGATTCCGGCTGCAATGTCTTCTATGGTTTTGAACACTACAAGGTGCATTCCAAGATCTGCCTGATCACCCGTAAGGATGCCGGTGGCAAGCCTCAGCATGTCGCACTGGTGGCAACTGGCAATTTCAACGAGAATACAGCCAGGCAGTATACCGATCTTGCCTTCTTAACTGCGGACAAAGCAATCATTGCGGATGCAGTCAATTTCTTCCAGAACATGATGATTGGCAAGCTGGATGGCACCTATAAGTCTCTGCTGGTGGCACCGGTGTCTTTGAAGCCGACGCTGCTGGAATTGATTGAACGTGAAACAAAGAAGGGGCCAAAAGGATATATCTTTGTCAAGATCAATGGATTGACGGATGAGGATCTCATTGGCGCTTTGATTGAGGCCTCTCAGGCTGGTGTCAGGATTGATATGGTCATCCGCGGTATTTCCTGTCTTCTGCCGGGTATCAAAGGAAAGACAGAAAACATTCATATCCGTTCGATTGTAGGACGCTATCTGGAACATTCCCGCATATATATCTTTGGCACAGGCAGAAACCAGCGTATGTATATCTCTTCGGCTGACTTTATGACCAGAAACACGGAGAGACGTGTGGAGATTGCCTGCCCGATCAAGGATGCAGAGATCCGCAAGCGGATTCTGGCTTATGTGGATCTGTGCCTGAAGGATAATGTCAAGGCACGTGTCATGGGTACCACAGGCCGCTACCGCAAGGTGCATTCGGCTGCGGAGCCGCTGTCCTGCCAGGATGAGTGCATGAAGCTGACCAAGGGGGCACCGGATCAGCCGCATCGTCATAAGGGAACAAGACAGGCAGTTGTATTTGATACCCGGTTTGGAAAGAAAAAGAGTAAATAGATAAAATGATTGATTTGTTTTTGAAGGATCCGGATGGTCAGGAGCATTACCTGCAGGTAAAGGAAGGCACCAGTGTGCCGGAAGTCATTGCCATGGGAAACTATCCCCATGCCATCCTTTCCTGCCGTATCAATAATGTGAATATGCGTCTGGATACTGTGCTGACAAAGAGCTGCCATCTGGACCTGCTGGATCTGCGGGATAACTATGCCAACATGTCCTTCCAGTCCTCTCTGATCTTCCTGTATATGGAGGCAGTGCACAGAGTGCTTGGCAGAGAAGCCCATATTACGGTGCTGAATTCTTTGAGCAAAGGTTTGTATACAACGGTCAGAGCAACGCTGAACAGTGATGATACTGCCAGAATTGAGCAGGTCATGCATGATCTTGTGCGGCAGGATCTGCCGTTTCAGGAAGAGAAGCTGACAAAGCAGGAGATGATGGATCATCTGAAGCAGTTGCCGCATTCCACTGGCAGAAGGCTGCGGCTGATGCAGACAAGTGACTCTCTGGAGAGTGCAAGCCTGTGCCGGTTTGCTGGCTGTGAAGATCTGTTCTATGTGCATCTGCTTCCCTCAAGCCGCTATTGCGAGCCATTTTCGCTGAAGAGGTACCGCAATGGCATTCTGCTGCAGTTTCCATTGCAGTCTGATCCGGACCACATTGCACCGTTTGTGGAGCAGAAGCTGCTGTATGATGCCTTTGCTGAGGAGACGCATTGGGAACATCTGCTGTCGATTGATTATGCCGGGGATCTCAATGCCTGCATGAAGGCAGACTATCAGGAAGTTGTCATGCTTTCAGAAGCCCTGCATGAAAAGAAGATTGGTGAAATTGCCCAGCGCATAGCACAGCAGAAAAAGAGGATGGTGCTGATTGCCGGTCCTTCTTCCTCCGGCAAGACTTCCTTTGCCCGCCGTCTGTGCATTCAGCTGCGGGTGTGCGGTCTGCATCCTTTGTATCTTGGCACCGATGATTATTTTAAAAACAGGGACGAGCTGATTCCGGATGAAAATGGCAATCTGGATTTTGAATCGCTGGATGCTGTGGATACGGATCTGTTTACAGCTCAGATGAATGATCTGCTGGCGGGAAAGAAAGTGGATCTGCCGACTTTTGACTTTATTACGGGAAAGAAGGTCTATGGACGCCGCATCACTTCGATTGAAAGCAGCCAGCCGATTGTGATGGAGGGCATTCATGGCCTGAATCCGGCTCTGACAGGGGGAATTGCGGATGATGAAAAGTTCCGCATCTATATTTCGCCGCTGACATCCATCTCAATTGATCCTCACCACCGGGTGCCGACGACGGATGCCCGCATGCTGAGAAGGATTGTGCGGGATGCCCGTACCCGGAATCGTTCGGCTGCGATGACACTGCATGACTGGGCAAGTGTGCGCAGGGGCGAGGAGAAGTGGATCTTTCCGTACAACGATACCGCGGATGCCTTCTTTAACTCTTCGCTTGTCTATGAAATTGCAGCATTGAAAAAATATGCCGATCCGTTATTAAAGCAGATTGATCCCAGCAGTGATCAGTATCCGGAGGCACAGAGAATGATTGAATTCCTGAAGTTCTTTGCGGTGATGCCGGATGATGCCTGCATTGCCAATAATTCGATTCTGCGTGAATTTATCGGAGGTTCTATTCTGATAGATTGACCCGGGGGGGCCCGGGTTTTTATGTGCTCCTGTTCTGGTACAATATAGGACGTGAAACGCAAGAAAGAAGAAATATTTGTCTATGTGCAGCAGAGTGTGCTGACTGGCAGGATGGATGGCATAACGACGGAACAGGTTGCTCTGGCTCTTGGCCTGCAGCGTTCCAATGTGTCCAGTGCCCTGAATGCTCTGGTGAAGGAGGGCAGACTGACCAAGACGGGACACCGTCCGGTTGCCTATGGACTGCCGGCTGACAGTCAGGACAGCACTGCTTCTGTCTTTGACAAGCTGATTGGTGCGGATACGGTTCTTGCCGGTGCGATTGAGGCTGCCCAGGCGTATCTGCTGTATCCCAGCCGTCCCGGCGCACTGTTGCTGGTGAGTCAGGATGATACGGTCAGTTTTGGCTTTGCCCGTCTGATGTATGCCTTTGCCTGCCAGAACAGGGTGCTTTCGGATGGGACAGGATGGCAGCTGCTCAATTGTGCCTTGGTTCAGCCGGATGCGGCCAGCCTGCAGAAGGAAGTCAAAAGTGATGCGGGCATGGTGCTGGTGACGCACACAGAGGTGCCTGCGCCTCAGGAGATGGCACGCCTGGTTGATGCTGCCTGCCGTCAGAAGAAACGCATCTGGGTTTTCTCTGTGCCGCATGAAAAAAATGAAGACAGTGGCGCCCCAGTGATTGTGCTGCCTCCGCTTTCTGCTTTTGGCATGAAGGAACAGATGCGCATTGTGGAGATGATTCTTGCTCAGGAGGCAAAGAATACTGGATGCGATCTGGATATTTCCCGGGAAGCATTTCTGGATTTTGTGCTGTATGAGCAGAAGGAAAAGCTGCAGGTTCTGCAGCATGAGATACGCTCTGCCTGTGCGCTTGCCTATCGGCGCAGTGCTGGGCAGGAAAAACCTGTGATGCATGTTGTTGTGAATGATCTGTCTGCTGCGGTGAAGGATTACAGCGTGGTGGCAGGGCGGCAGATGCGCTCGTTGAAAGATCTGGTTTCCGGGGATGTGCTGCAGTTTGATCATAAACTGGGATTTCTCAGTTTTGATGCCATGCGGAAGGAGATTTATCAGATCGTCAGGCAGGAGGATGAAAGGCGCCTGCCTTCCGGAAATGCAGAAATGTCTGAAACAGGGGAGCTGGCTAAGGTGGTGGATCCCCGCCTGATTCAGATGGTGTCGATCTGGCTGGAAAAGACAAAGGAGACGCTGCACCGCAGTTTTGCACCACAGGTCTTTTATGGCATCTGCCTGCATCTGAATGCCTATGCGCACAGGTCTTTTCAGCCTTCGGTGCTGCCTGATGACAAACTGCAGGATGTGGTGGAAAATCATGCGGAGGAATACCAGTGTGCCTTTTCTCTTGCCAGGACGCTGTATGATGCCATTGGCCTTGAACTGAATACAAAAGAGATTGCGGATCTGGCAGAATATCTGCTTGTTCATTCCCACCAGGAGAATCATCCCGTGCTGCTGTATGCCTTTCATGGCTCTGGAGCAGCAGCTGCTCTTGCCGATGCGACCAATGCCCTGACGCATCTGCATAATGCCTATGGATTTGATATGGATCTGGACAAAGACCCCTCCCTGGCAAGGCAGCAGCTGGAACAGCTTGTACGCCGCATTGACCGTGGTGCCGGCATTGTTGCGATCTATGATATGGGTTCCTTCAGGGCGATGCTGGAGAGCATTTCTGCTGCTGTAAAAACAGTCATCCGGTGCATCTATATGCCGGTGACGCTGTGGGGACTGGATCTTGCCAGAATGTGTTCGCGGACAGACAATGCGGATGATGTGTATCATGGCTTCATGCTGGAGAACAGGGAACTTCGGTCGGATCCGGAGAAGAAGCAGCAGGTTATTGTAACCCTGTGCCAGACGGGAGAAGGCGGGGCAATGGAGCTCAAACGCTATATTGACCAGTATTCACATCTTGGCATGCCGGCGATTGCCATGTCGATTGACAACCGGGAACAACTTGCCAGAAGGATCGAAATACTGAGGCGGACATGCTGGGTTCATGCTTTTGTCGGCACATTCAATCCGCATATGTTTGGCATACCGTTTATTCCGGTATCACGTATTTTTGCCAATCCGAAGGAAGTGCTGGATCAGGTGCTGACCTTTGCACCAGTGCGCACCAGTGGGAAAAACTATGATCAGGTATATGAATTCCTGCAGGGAGAGTTCCATTATGCGTCCATTCCCCGGCTGAAGGAGCTGCTGCCGGGAGTGGTTGATACGCTGCGGGATGACTATGGCCTGAATGATCAGCAGGAAGACGGAATCTTTATTCATATTGCCTGTGCGGTTGAGCGCATTCTTGCCGGGAAGCCGGCGCCTTCGGTGGAAAAGGAACAGAAGGATAAGGTGTGGCGTGCCTGCCGTGATGATCTGAATAATGTGGCAAGGATTATGCGCCGTCTGGAGAAGGGCTTCCATCTTGTGTTTGCGGATGATGATCTGGTGACTCTGGTTATCATGCTCAAGCATTTGTAAAAAGCTGTCAGGATTTATTTTTCCCTGACAGCTTTTCTGACAGATGCTTCATTGTTCTGGTGCCGGGCATCGGCTTTGGTTCGGGCAGATGGTTCTTTTCCCGCAGCAGATCCTCATACATACTGCCAAGGACCCTGGCCATGCGGGAATGCCAGGCAAAGGAATAGAAGCTGCGTTTCAGAGCTGACATGCCTTCCTTTTTCTGGTCATAGGCGCTGATGGCGGATGTCATCGTGACTTCCAGCCTGCCATCCTTTTCTCTTGTACAAAATGTATTTGTCATGGTTTCCTGCAGACTGCGGGCAGTCACCTGATAGATTTTTCCACGCTGATAATCATCAATAACAATGACAGTGTCTGCGCCGCCGTCAGCGCCTTTGCGGCGGTAGCGAAAGCCGCTGAAGTCCTGCGCTTTCACCGTTCTGCCGGTATTCTGCCGGATTTCTTCTGCGATCTTCTTTTCCAGATAATCATAGAAAGCATCACTGCTGATATCCCATGTTCTGATCAGTTTCATAGGGCTATTGTAATGTGCCTGGCACAGATTTGCCAGACCTGTACAATTGCACAAAAGCATTTACAGCGATACGGAATCACAGATGAATATACACAAATGTGGTAAAACGTTACAAGTTTTATACACATTCCGCAAATGAGACGGAAATCACGTAAAAAACGGATGGAATACACAGGCAAAGTGTATAAATAAATATTTTCAGGCATACGCAGGGAGGTTGATGCAGAAATGGAAGCGAATACAATTCATACTGTGATGGGAGCAATGTGCCTGTGAAGATCATGATTCTGTGCGCGGCTGGAATGTCATCCGGACTGCTGGTGAAAAAGATGAATCAGTACAGTGAGAGCCATGGATTAAACTGGACGATTCAGGCGGAAACAGTGTTTGTGTATGACAGCCGGCAGCGTGTGGATGCTGTGCTGATTGCGCCGCAGGTTGGCTATAAGCTGCAGGATGTCAGGCGTCAGTCTGGTGTTCCTTGTGCGGTGCTGGATGCCTTTGATTATGCGACAGGAAATTGTTCTCATATTGCAGATCTGGTCCGTCAGATGACGGATCAATGAAAGGGGTAACTATGGACGGTTTCTTTAATTCCAAATTCATGCAGGGACTGCAGAATGGCGGCCAGAAGCTGGCAACCAATCCGTTTGTTTCTGCACTGCAGTCAGCAATGATGTCAATGATGGCTCCGATTATGGTTGGCGCAATCTTCACAATCATTGATGCTGTATGCTGCAATCTTTTCCATCTGTGGACAGCAGACTCCACGATCTATCTGACTATCTACAAGCCTTATGAATTTACCATGAATACGATTTCCATCTGGCTTGTCTTCCTGCTTGGCTACAACTATGCCAAAAACTGCGGTCTCAAGTCACCGGTCATGTCCGGTATTGACAGTGCGGTTGTTTTCCTGATCGTCGCTTCTTCTGTTTCTGTAACAGAAGCCGGCGTATCCGTGATGGATATGACCTATCTTGGCGCGCAGGGCATGTTTATTGGCTTCCTGATCTGCTGGGTTACGATCCGGGTGGAAAAGTTCTGCGTGGATCACAATGTCCGCATCAAGATGCCGGATGTATGTCCGCCGGCTCTGGTCAATGGCTTCTCTGCCATTCTCCCGCTGCTGTTTGCCGTTGTTCCGTGTTACCTTGTTGATATCATCATCCGCGCTGTATCGGGTGGATCGCTTGGTCTGTGCGCAGGATTCATGTTTATTCTGTCTTATCCGCTGAATGCGCTGATTTCTGTGCCTGGCATGATTGTTCTCGGCATTCTTGCCGGTCTGATGTGGCTGTTTGGCATCCATGGCACAATGATTCTTGTCTCAGTACTGATGGCACCGATGATTCAGGCAATCGCTGCCAATGAAGCGCTGTTTGCGGCCGGCACAAAGCTGACGTTTGCCAATGGCTTCAATGCTTCCTTCCTGTTTGGGTGCATGGCTGTCTGCGGCGGTACCGGCAATACATGGCCGGCTGTCATCTGGGGCACGCGCCGGGCAAAGTCAAAGCAGATTCAGGCTGTTTCAAAGATCGCTCTTGTGCCGGGCTGGTTTGGCATCAATGAGCCGGTTACCTTCGGCTTCCCGGTTATGTATAACCCGGTGCTTGGCATTCCGTATGTACTGACCATTCCGGTCAATATGCTGATTACATACTTCCTTGGCTGGCGTACAGGCTTCCTTGTTCCAAGCCACATTGCCATCATGTCGCTGCTGCCGATGGGCTTTGGCGGTTTCCTGGGATCACTGAGCTGGCATAACTTTGTCTGGGATTACATTATGTTGATCCCGGATGCGCTGATCTGGATCCCGTTTATGAAGGTGTATGACAAACAGCTGTATGAGCAGGAGCAGAAGGCTGCTGCGGAAGAGAAGGCGGCTGCGTGATGAAGTTTCCGAAGGATTTTCTTTGGGGCGGTGCTACTGCTGCCAATCAGTATGAGGGTGCCTGGAATGAGGATGGCAAAGGCCCCAATACATCAGATGTGATTACCAATGGCTCCCATACGACGCCGCGGCGCATTACCTGGCGCATGGCAGATGGCAAAACCGGCAGTATTCCGATGGCTTTTGGCGGCAGTATGGAGTTCCCGCAGGGGGCAGAGCCGGCAGTTGTTGATGGGGAATATTATCCGAGTCATACAGCTACGGACTTCTATCATCATTACAAGGAAGATATTGCCCTGATGGGGGAGATGGGCTTCAAGTGTTTCCGTATGTCCATGAACTGGGCACGCATCTATCCCAATGGGGATGATGAACAGCCCAATGAAGCTGGTCTGCGCTTCTATGATGATGTGTTTGATGAGTGCAAAAAGTACGGTATTGAGCCGCTTGTTACGCTGAGCCACTATGAGACGCCGCTGCATCTTGCCATTGCGTACAATGGCTGGACAGACCGCCGCCTGGTGGATTTCTATGTCCGCTATGCAACGACAGTCATGAAGCGTTATAAGGGCAAGGTGAAGTACTATCTGACTTTCAATGAGATCAACTGCATGGATATGATGCCCTTCATGGCAGGCGGCATCATGACTGGGGATGCGCAGTCCCGTGCGCAGGGTGCACATAACCAGTTTGTGGCAAGCGCCCTGACGGTAAAGGCTGCCCATGAAATTGATCCGGAGATCAAGGTCGGACAGATGCTGGCTTATCAGCCAACCTATGCTTACACGTGTGATCCTGCGGATCAGCTGAAAGTGATGGAAATGCAGCATAATACGCTGTTCTATGCGGATGTACAGACCGGCGGTGCATATCCTGCATGGCGTTTGAAGCAGTATGAGCGTGAAGGCGTCAAAGTACAGATGGAACCTGGTGATCTGCAGCTTCTGAAGGATTACAGCGCAGACTTCCTGAGTTTCTCCTGCTACGGCTCTTCAACAGTATCTACCCACAAGGAAGCGGCAGGCTCTGGCAATATGATGCCTGGTGCGGTGAAAAATCCGTATCTGGAAAGCAATGCCTGGGGATGGGAAACGGATCCTGACTGCCTGCGGATTGCCCTGAATACGCTGTATGACCGCTATCACAAGCCTTTGTGGGTTGTGGAGAACGGCATTGGCTGGAATGATGTCAAAGAGGCGGATGGTTCCGTGCATGACAGCTACCGGATTGATTATCTGCGCAAGAATATCGCATCCATGCGTGATGCGGTATGCCTGGATGGCATTCCGCTGATGGGTTATACCATGTGGGGATGCATTGATCTTGTTTCGGCAGGAACTGGCGAAATGAGAAAGCGCTACGGCTTTGTCTATGTCGATCGTGATGACAAGGGACAGGGCACTCTGGCCAGAAGTAAGAAAGATTCGTTTGGCTGGTATCAGAAAGTGATTGCCAGCGATGGCGAAGATCTCGACTGACTCGATTTCAGAGCTGACTGCGCTTCTGCATAAAGCCAGGCAGTTATGTCTGGCTTCGATCGATGCCAGCCTGTCTGGCCAGTATCAAAAGGCACAGCATCTGCTGGATGATGGTATGCGGCAGTTTGTACAGGCACACCGTATCCATGCGGCGATGCTGGCAAGTGAGGATCAGGATGTGGATTTTGCCGTTGTGCATGCGGAAGATCTGCTCATGAGTGCAGAACTGTTTACAGTGATGGCTGCCCGTTTTATCAAAGCTGCTGAAAAAGGAAAAGTCTCGATGTGATCACTTCACACCGAGGCTTTTTTGACGTGATTCAGATTTCCTGTTCGAGCTCTTTGCGGTAACGGGCAAATTCTGCTTCCCGTTCTTTTGTGACCTTTGGATACTGCGGATCCATATCTTTGAGTGTTTTCAGAATGATCTCAGAGACGAGGTATCTCATATACCATTTGTGGTCTGCCGGGATGACATACCATGGGCATTCCTTTGTGGCTGTGGCATTGATGGCATCCTCGAAGGCTTTCTGGTAGGCGTCCCAGTACTGACGTTCACTGTAGTCACCTGCGGAGAACTTCCAGTTCTTCTCCGGTTCATCCAGCCGTGCCAGGAAGCGTTTTGCCTGTTCTTCTTTGGAAACATGCAGGAAGAATTTAACGGTGCGTACACTGTTGCGGTACAGGTATTTCTCAAAGTGGCAGATGTCTTCATACCGGTCTTTGATGACGTCATCATTCTTGATTCTGTCGGCATGGCCCTGGGTTTCATACAGTTTCTTGACTTTGCCAATCAGGACATCCTCATACTGAGAACGGTTGAAGATGGCAATTTCACCTTTGGCAGGCACCTGCTGCTCTACACGCCACAGGAAGTCATGGGCGAGTTCATTGGAAGAAGGCTGCTTGAAGGCTGCCTCAAAGACACCATGGGGTGACAGACACTGCAGGACTGCACGGATCGTGCCATCCTTGCCGGCGGCGTCCATGGCCTGAAACAGGAAGATGACGCCTTCTTTCTTTTCGGCATACAGCTTCTGCTGGAGTTCATCGATTTTCTTGTTGTTTTGATCCAGCTTCTGTGCGGCTTCCTCCTTGTCTTTGCACATGTGGGTTTCACTGGTAGAAGCCTCATTGATCCTGAATTTCTTACTGCCGTCAAAGCAATATTGCGATAGCATTTGATTCACATCCTTTCGCCCTCATGATAGCACGTTATGTGCATCGAGAAAGCGGTGGAAAGCACGATAGAGCAGACAGCCAAGCAGGGCGCCAAAGGTATTGGTGATCAGATCGGTGATGTCGCATACTCTGTTAATGGTGATCCATGGCTGCAGGACTTCAATGGCAAAGGAGATTGCGGCACAGATCAATGTTGTGGAAAGAATGGATTTTCTGCGGTGCCATGCCATGAAGAAGCCCATGGGCATAAACAGGAGAATATTGAGGATGATCTGGCGGTGATAGTCTCCATAGGCAAAGAAATAGTCACGGAAGGGGATGAGGTTGATGCTGGGGGCATCGAAGGTTGGAACGATAGGGGCAAGGGTGCCGTAGAAGACGATGCAGAGGTATAGGTAATAGATGGATTTGAGTAGAATATTCTTTTTCGGCTGTCCTTTCAGACGGGGCAGAAAGAAAAAAAGGTAGAGACCCAGCAGGATCAGGCAGTCGATGTATTTGACAGCAGTGTACATAGCAGCCTCGATTCTATTCCGTTTGCAGTGTACTTGCAAAAGAAAAAGGAAAGTTCTGTTTGAACTTTCCTTCAGGTCGGGATTACGGGATTCGAACCCATGACCTCTTCGTCCCGAACGAAGCGCGCTACCAAACTGCGCTAAATCCCGATCGCGTCATTCATTATACCAAGGGGATTTATAAAAAGCTACTATGAATTTGAAATTTGCTTTTGGCGCGATGAATGCGGTTACAGCCAAATATGTGTAAAATTCAGGGTTTTATGCATTTACAACGTTTGGAAAATCATTATACTACTACAGGATGCGATAAAAATGGATCGCAATAGGATTAACCAAGGGAAGCGCTGCCTCCCTTTTTGAAATGAGGACGATGCTGTGATGGATGAAGAAAAGAACGAAAACGAAGAAGCCGAAGTTGAAGACGAGGACCTGAATTTTGATGAGGATGATGCTCAGGAAGATGAGGATCTGAACGATGG
The DNA here is from genome assembly GCF_033971865.1 of Grylomicrobium aquisgranense. Taxonomy (NCBI): domain Bacteria; kingdom Bacillati; phylum Bacillota; class Erysipelotrichia; order Erysipelotrichales; family Erysipelotrichaceae; genus Grylomicrobium; species Grylomicrobium aquisgranense. The sequence goes on from NZ_JALBUR010000004.1 coordinate 20,414, forward strand.
TGAAGATGTCAGTGAGGATGATGGGCAGCAGTTGGATCTGGAGAGTTCAAGTGCGGATATCACACTGAACAGTACGGATGCGGTGCACAATTATCTGAAGCGGATTGGTACGATTCCTCTGTTGACGCCGGAGCAGGAGCAGGATCTTGCGATTAAGGCGGCTAATGGGGATGAGGCTGCCCGTGATATGCTGGTGACATCGAATCTGCGTCTGGTGGTTTCGGTTGCCAAGCGTTACAGTGGTTTTAATATGTCGTTCATGGATCTGATCCAGGAGGGCAATATCGGCCTGATGAAGGCTGTCTCCAAGTTTGATTATACGAAGGGTTTCAAGCTTTCTACGTATGCGACATGGTGGATCCGCCAGGCCATTACCCGTGCCATTGCGGACCATTCCCGCAATATTCGTATTCCGGTGCATGTCAATGAGACGCTGCATAAGATCCATAAGACCAGAAGACAGCTGTCCCAGGAGCTGGGCCGTGAGCCTTCTCTGGAAGAGATTGCCGCCAAGATGGATGATATGACCGCAGAGAAGATTGCTGAGATTGAGAAGATGGCAAGTGATACGGTATCTCTGGAAACACCGATTGGTGAGGAGAATGACACTTCTCTTGGTGATCTGATCCGGGATGAGCATACGATGACACCGTCTCAGTATGCGGAGGCCAATGCCCTGCATGATCAGATTTTCATGTTGCTGGATACATTGACAGACCGTGAAAAGACGGTGCTGATCAAGCGGTTTGGCCTGGATGGCAATGAGCCGATGACGCTGGAAGAGGTTGGCCGTGAGATGGATGTGACAAGAGAGCGCATCCGTCAGATTGAGAAAAAGGGCCTGACCAAGCTCAAGCATGCGACCAGATCCCGTCATCTGCAGCCGTTCATGGATTCTGCGGACGCTTAAAAGACAGATCTCTGCATTTGCAGAGATTTTTTCTTTTGCCGCTGTGCTACAATCCTGTCATGCGCGAAAAGCTGGTAAAACATCCGATCCTGGTCAATCTGGTTCTCTGGGGCTTCTATTACTTCTGCTTCACCAGAGTCGAGAAATATGTCACCGTACCAAAGCTCATCATGCACTGCCGGCTGGATGATCTGATTCCGTTTGTACCGCAGATGATCTGGTTCTATGTGCTGTGGTTTCCCTATATTGCTTTGACTTTGTTCTGGTTTTTGAAGAAGGAGAAACGTTCCTCCTTCTGGCGTCTTTCTTTGTCCTGCGTCATTGCAATGATGCTTACCTTACTGTTCTATTGCCTGGTGCCAAATGGCACCGATATCCGGCCTTCTGCTGTCTCTGGAAATTCGCTGTCTGTTGCCATGATGAGAAGCATCTGGGCAGCGGATACACCCAACAATGTATTTCCCAGCATCCATGTCTTTATCTCGCTGATGATTGATGGTTACTGGCAGTCTTCTCAGGCTGCGCAAAGACATCCCTGCATCAAGTGGATCTCTCATATCATTGCGCTGATGATCTGCGCGGCAACGGTGTTTGTCAAACAGCACAGTGTGCTGGATGTGCTGGGCGGCATTGTGGTGGCACTCATTGTTCTGTGTGTTGACCGTCATCTTGCCCATAAAGAAAAGGAAGGGCAGTGCCCTTCCCGTTAATGATCAGAAGAATCTGTCGACCAGTTCTTTTGAATATTCCGCTGTTTCGTCCATGTCGCCAAAGGACATGACCTCTCCGGCATAGAATGTATTGTACTTATCCTGCATGGCTTCAACTTCCTCATACCAGCCATTGCTGTAATCCTGGCTTGAAACATGCGGGAAGTAATACCAGTCTTCTTCCCTGATGACTTCTGTGGCAGGGGTGGCCATGGTTTCCAAGTCGGCAAGCACGGTCTTCTTGCATACATCATAGGGGACCTCACGCATATCCTGATGATTGCGCAGGGCATAGGTTGTCAGCGGCTGGGTATCATCATCGCGCCATCTTCTGTACAGAACCATCAGGTGGCCGAGGCGCTCTTTCACCATGTTTTCAAAGATGTAATAGGACATGACCGGCTGATGCTGGGGCTTTGTTTTGATCGCCATCACATCATATTCTTCATGGATGATCTTATTGAAATGTTCTGTTTCATCATCTCTGGCATCCGCATACTGAACAAACTGATCCAGCGGGGAAGTGACAATCAGCTTGTCATACTCCTCTTCCTGACCATTGACAGTAAGATAAACTTTGCCGTCTCTTCTTTCCACCCTGGTGATGGAAGAATTCAGTCTGGCACTGTGTTTCAGCTTATCATTAAGATGTTCCCAGATGGACTGTGTACCGTCTTTCCATGTCCACAGATTCAGTTTGACGAAATCCATGGTCGTGCGGAAATCAAGGTATTTCAGCACATAGGCAGCGGGTATTTCATCGAAGTAGCCGTAGCCGAAAGATGTGAACGGGCCGATCCAGATATCCATGACCGGTTCAATGTGGTTGAGGGCACAGAACTGTGAGAACGGCAGGCAGAGATCCTTGAGATTTTCGTTGGTGCCGGAAACAGGCTTGCGTTCACTGGTGACTTCAAAGCCGTCATATCTGCCCTGGGAAACACCGCGGTGTCCGTTGACATCATAGCCCTTGTACTTTGTCTCAAGAAGTTCTCCCAATGTCTTGACGGCCTTCTTCATGGCCAGCAGGTGGGGAAGCTTCAGAGGGTTCTTTTTCGGATTGAAAGGCTCTATTGTTCTGCCCTGTTTGTTGCGGTATTCGCGGATGAGGTTTGGTCCGTCATGGGTGATGCCGCAGAATTCCTCGACATCATGCACGGCATAGTAGGTAGGAACGCCCATGATGGCGCCCATTTCGTAGCGTCTTTCACCATAGTGAGGGGAGCTGCACTTGCCGCCGACATGATCGCTTCTTTCCAGAATGGAATAGTTTTCATATCCCTTCTGTTCGAGGTACATACCTGCTGAAAGTCCGGCAGGTCCGCCGCCAATAATAGCGATGCGAATGTTATGATCCATTGTTGTTCTCCTTACCCTTTCGGGGTTTACAAGCAATGCTTGCTAAAAAATCCACAAAGATATGTTATAGTACTTTCAGGATGGAAACAAGGACATGATCATTGAAAATGCGAATATGTCTGACATGATCAGCAAAATGTCAGGAAAAAATGGTGATTATCCTGCCTTTGTGTGTGAGGAGAACGGTGAGCGGACAGTGCATACGTACCGCTGTTTTGCCAGTGATGTGAAGAATCGTGCCGCAGCGCTGAAAGAGCAGGGACATACATGCATTGGCATTGTCTGCAGGCTGGGCTATGAAACAATTGTTGAGATTTTCGCGGCAAATCTTGCCGGTCTGCAGGTGGTGATGCTTTCTCCTGCTCTGTCTGGTGATCAGATACAGAATCTGATCATGCGAATGGATATTGACTGCCTTTATGGCCGCCAGGGACACTTTGATTTTGCCAGTGGTGTGCACGATGGCGCTGACCGGATTCTGTTCTTTACTTCCGGTACAACGTCTTCTTCACGGGCGGTTGTGCTGACCGGGACTTCGCTTGTCAAAGCTGCCTGGAATGGCTCCTGGAGTCTTCCTCTGCGGCGGGATGATATCCTGCTGTGCCTGCTTCCTCTGGATCATGTCTTTGGCTTTGTCTGCGGCATCCTGTGGGGACTTAACTGCGGATGCACGGTTGCCCTTGGCAGAGGCCGGCGGCATCTTGGGGATGACGGCATGTTTTTTCAGCCGACCGTCGTGTCGCTTGTGCCGGCGCTGTTTTCCTTCTGGCTCAGACGCAGGCTGTTTCCTGACAGCCTGCGGCAGATTCTGATCGGAGGTGCTGCCTGTGATCCTGCTCTGATTGCAAGAGCACGGGAAATCGGACTGAATGTTGCCTTTGGCTATGGTCTGAGTGAGACAAGCTCCGGTGCGGCAATCAGCGTGAACGAGGATCCTGCGGCGATGTCGGTATGCATTGCGGATGAGATCATGCTGGCAGATGACGGGGAGATCCTCATACGCAGCGAAGCCTGCATGATGCAGGGCTATTACAGGGATCCTGTGCATACGGCAGAGGTATTGCGGGACGGTGTGCTGCATACAGGAGACCTTGGCAGTTTTGATGACAGGGGCAGACTGCATATCCTTGGCCGCAGGAAGGAAATGATCGTGCTGGAAGATGGCACCAAGATCTTTCTGCCGGAGTATGAAAAGATGCTTGGCGATGCCCTGGGGGATCAGGAAGCTGCTCTGGTGATGAAGAATAACCGGCTTGTGCTTGTCTATGGGGGCAGCAGGACTAAGATGGAAGTAGATGAGATTCTTGACAGGGTGATGCGGGATGTGCCGTATTCACACCGCATTCAGGATGTGGTGATGCTGGGACATGCGCTGCCCCGCACGGCCAATGGCAAAGTCAGGCGTTATCTGATCATGGAGGAATTGTGATGACAAGGGAAGAAATTGTGGAAAGTGTGATTCAGGTTGTACGGCAGAATGTTCCGGAGCTTGCACAGGGGACTATGGATGCAGGTACACGGCTGAATACTGAGACAAATATGGATTCGATGGGCTTTATTCTGGTGATGACAAAGCTGGAAGGCATGTATGGGGTGAAGATCCCGGATGCGGAATGGGACAGGATTGTGTCTGTTGGTGATGCTGCGGATGCCATTCTGAGACATATGGAGTTACATGATTGAAAGAGAAATCACGTTACAGAACAAAGACGTCAACATGTTTTCCGTAATGCGTCTTTCCCGTCTGTATGAATATCTGCAGGAGGTATCGATACTGGATGCAGAACAGCTTGGGGCTGGTGAAAAGGCTACCCGGGACAGAGGAATTCTCTGGGTTGTTGTGCAGCAGCGCACAGAGATTGCAAGGCTGCCGAAGTATGGGGAACATGTCTGTATTTCCTCATGGCCGGGCACGTGTGTACATGTACTGTTTCCCCGCTATTATGAACTAACGGATGATCATGGCAGTGTTCTTGTCAGAGGCAGTGCGCTGTGGGCACTCATGGATGCGGGCACCCGGAAGGTGATCTTTCCGGAGCGAAGGAATATTGCTGTGCCGGGAGATGAAAGAAGCGGGCAGGCACCGCTTCCTGATCAGGTAAAGGCCCAGGATACTTTGCAGAAGCGTGTTTTTTCTGTGCCTTTTTCGTGGTGTGATATGAATGGCCATATGAATAATGCCCGTTACCTGGATCTGTGCGATGATCTGCTTGTACATGCTGAGAAAGGGATTGTTCCGATGCGGATTGAATGTGAGTACCGGACGGAGGCACGGCTGCATCAGCAGATTGAGGCCGCATGGAGGGAAGAAGAGGACCATGCCTATTTGCAGCTGAATCATGAACGGTGTATCTGCCGAATTTCTCTGGACTATGCACACATTTCCCAGTAGTAACGGCAGACAGATTCTTCTATTATTAATAAAGGGATATCAGCATAGAAAAAGGAGGATTTGTTTATGATCAGAACAATTGTCCGTGATCCGCTGCTGCTGCAGATGAAGGCACGCAAGGCATCATCCAATGATATCGCTTTGGCTTGTGATATGGCGGATACGCTGGATGCCAACCGGGAGAATTGTGCCGGCATTGCCGCTAACATGGTTGGTGAGAATGTGGCCATCATCTGTGTGATGATTGGCTCTGTATGTACATTGTTCTTCAATCCGGAGATCACAGAGAAGAAGGAACCGTATGATGCCATGGAGGGGTGCCTGAGCCTGGACGGCCTGCGCAAAGCAAAGCGATATCAGAAGATTACGCTGCGCTTTCAGGATATGTATATGCAGTGGCATACGATGACTTACAATGGCTTTACCGCAGAAGTGATCCAGCATGAATGCGATCATCTGCAGGGAATTCTGATCTGAATGGCAGCCCGGGGAGAATCTTTTCTCTCCGGGTGATGTATAGGACTTGACGAGAACGTATTTGCGATGTACGGTACTTAGGAAACTCAAAATTTGATGAGCATAACCGAGGGAAACCCGGCGGCGCAAAGCTAACAGGGCCTGAAAATGGCAGCCAGCTGCAAGATCAAATCTTTTTTTGTGCGCTAAAGGGGCGGTGAAAACATTGGAGGCACGATGGAAAGAGAGATCCGTCATCTGCTGGGACTGGAACATATCAGCCCCGCTGTATATAAAAAGATTACACGGCATAATGCCATGTGCGGCATCGGCTGTTCAATTGCCATGATGCTGTATGGAACAGGTGAACTGTTTGTGGACAGAACAAATGCGCTGAAGATCCTGTTCTGTATCATGTATCTGATCAGTATGGCAGCCGCATGCTTTCTGTGCGTCAAAACAGTGCGTCGTACATTTCGCCATCCGCTGGCAATGCAGGTGTATGGCCAGATCTGTCTTGGCGAAACAATCGTTTTCGGTATGGTAACAAGCATTGCCATGATCAATCAGGGAGATCATTTCCTGATCATGCTGTCGACGGTTGTCGGCAGTCTCTGCCTGTTCCGGATCCGGCCGATTGTTTCACTTGGCACGGTAACGGGCATTCATCTGATGATGATGCATGTCACTTCACACTATCAATTCTGGATCACCCATTCCCACTTTTCCTACATTGTCTTTCTGGTGCTCACCGAGCTGGTGTCGCTGGTCGGCTGGCATACATCCTTTTCCAATTTTGTACAGGAAGGCAACATGGCCGATGTCAATACACTGCTGCTGCAGGATAATGAGACATGGCGCAATGCCAGTGTGCGTGATTCTCTGACCGGGCTTTTCAACCGCTATGGATTAAACAGAAACACCGTGCTGTGGCGGGGACGCACCATCTGCGTCATGATGTGTGATGTGGACAATTTCAAGCATTATAACGATACATATGGACATGATGCGGGTGATCTTGTGCTGCAGTACTTTGCGGGGGCACTGAAAGAGGCATTCGGAGATAATGCCTGTTACCGCTATGGCGGCGATGAGTTCCTGGTTGTTTCAGATACTGCCCCGCTGCTGTTTATGGAGAAAGCAAAGAACGTGCAGAAAGCGCTGAAAGAAGGACGGAACTGCGGTAAAACCGGGCCGATCGGTACTTCGATGGGATTTGTGTATGGACGCTGCCGGTCTGATGTGGATCTGCCGGACTTTATCCGTCAGGCAGACCGCAAACTGTATCAAGCCAAGGAATCAGGCAAGGGTACGGTCTTATCCGGCGCTTACAGCATCAAGGAATGATCACAATGGCAATGGCATAGTCTCCATCATGGGCAATGGAGATCTGCCAGTCAGGATGGCTGTCAATATACGGACGGCCATTTTTTTTGTGCAGAATCGAATAGGAAAGCCAGCTTTGATCCTGGGTTGCTTTGAAGATGGCTTCTTTGGCCGCAAAATGGCCGCCCAGGTATTCCATGCGCCGTCTGTCTGTTTTAAGCTCTGCATATTCCATCTGTTCTTTTTCAGTCAGGATTTTGCGGATCAAAGGCTGATCTAAACGGATGCGTGAAAGCTGGACAATATCAATGCCGGTCATATGGTTCCATGATACAATGCCAAAGTAAAAAAGCGGGGAAAAAGTATGGAAATGAATGAGCTGTTTTACAGGGATGCCTATGTAAAGGAATTTGAAGGCATGGTGGTTTCCTGTGAAAAATACAAGGATGGATATGTCATTGTGCTGGATGATACAGCGTTTTATCCGGAAGGCGGCGGCCAGCCGGGTGATACTGGTTATCTGAATGAGATCGCTGTGTTTGATACAAAACGCATAGATGATCGGGTTGTCCATATGACAAAAGAACCGATTGCGACGGGAACATCGGTGCATGGCGTGCTGGACTGGAACAAGCGTTTTGCCAACATGCAGGCTCATACTGGTGAACATCTGTTCTCGGGCATCGTGCATCATCTGTATGGCTATGACAATGTCGGCTTTCATATGGGTGAAGTCATTCAGGTGGATTTCAACGGACCATTAAGCTGGAATGATGCCAGGCGTGTGGAACGGCTGGCGAATCAGGCAGTCTGGAGGAATGAACCGGTTCAGATCCAGTATCCGGATGCACAGGCATTGGCAGTGATGGACTATCGTTCCAAGAAAGAACTGCAGGGAAAGATCCGGATTGTGACAGTTGGAAATGAAGATGTGTGTGCCTGCTGCGGGACCCATGTCAGGTTTACCGGCGAGATCGGTCTGCTCAAAGTGCTGACATGTGAAAAGCACAAGGATGGTGTCAGACTGACAATGCTGGCCGGCGCAAAGGCATATGCATATATGTCGATGCTGTTTGAACAGGGACAGAAGATTTCCCATCTGTTATCAGTACCGATGGAGCAGCTGGCATCTTCTGTTGAAAAGCTGCAGGCAGAGGAGGCGGCAGCCCAGGGAAAACTGCAGCAGTTGATCAGAAATGATCTGCTGCAGAAAACGGAACAGGCAGATATCAGAGAGGGACTTGTGACTGTGTTTGGGAAAGGCGTGAATCGCAATGATCTGCGGTTTTGTGCAAAACAGTCATTACTAAGGGATGAAGTGCAGACGATTGCGGTCTGTTCTCTGGAAGCAGATGGCAGTTACAGCTATCTGATCATGAGTAAATGTCTGCCGCTTCGCGCATTATGCAGACAGTTAAATCAGCTGCTGGATGGCAGAGGCGGCGGTTCAGATGAGCTGATCCAGGGTACCTTCCGGAAAGAAAAGGATGAGATTGCGTCTGTATTGCGTGAGGTGCTGCATGGGTAAGTACGATACAGTCTTGTTTGATCTGGATGGGACGCTGACAGATTCTGCCCCTGGCATTACTGCCTGTGTGCAGAAGGCTCTGGATCATTTTGGCCTGCATTATGAGCAGAAGGATCTGACAGTGTTCGTGGGACCGCCGCTGAGAAAGATGTTTCCGCGTTTTGGCGTCAGTCAGGCGGATGTGGAAGAGGCGGTTGCAGTGTTCCGGCAGAATTATGAGGATTGGGGAAAGTACGAAAATGCACCGTATGATGGCATTGAGGCGCTGCTGTCTCATCTGTCTTCTGCCGGGATTCAGCTTGGTGTTGCGACCAGCAAGCCGGAACATCTTGCCGTGGAGATCCTGAACCGTTTTGATCTTTCAAAGTATTTTGCATTGATTGCCGGTGCCAGTCTGGATGGCAGCAGAGATACAAAGGCAGAGGTGCTGCGCTATGCTCTGCAGCAGATGAAGTATCAGCATTGCGTGCTGGTGGGAGATACGGTATATGATGCCTGCGGGGCAAAGGAGCTTGGCATTGATGCGGTTGGTGTCAGCTGGGGATTTGGCGATCTGAAGCAGATGAAAGAAGCGGGAATGCGCATCATTGTGGATACGCCGGCCCAGCTTGAAAAGATTTTGCTGGACAGTTACACTGAAAACAGACAATAAAGGAGCGAAAATATGCTGCATAAGAAATTGAAAGCTTTTCCTGAGAATTTTCTCTGGGGTGCATCCACAAGTGCGTATCAGGTAGAAGGTGCCAGTCTGGAAGATGGCAAGGGACCTTCCTGCCAGGACGTCAAGGAAGTGCCGGCTGGTACTTCTGATCTGAAGGTGTGTGCCGATGAGTACCATCATTATAAGGAAGACATTGCGCTGTTTGCGGAAATGGGCTTCAAGGTGTACCGCTTCTCCATCAGCTGGTCCCGTATGATTCCGCAGGGCACCGGTGAGGTCAATCCAAAGGGTATTGCCTATTACAACAATCTGATCAATGAGTGCCTGAAGTACAATATTGTGCCGCTGGTAACAATGTTCCACTTTGATATGCCGGCAGCACTGGATGCGCGTGGCAGCTGGTCCAATCCGGATTCGGTTGACTGGTTTGTCAACTTTGCCAAAGTCATGTTTGAAAACTTTGGTGACAGAGTGAAGTACTGGCTGACGATCAATGAGCAGAACATGCTGACACTGGTGGGACCGGTGATCGGGACGCTGCATATTCCTGCCGGCACAACCAATGTGCTGAAGGAAACATATCAGCAGAATCATCATATGCTGGTTGCCCAGGCAAAGGCGATGGCTCTGTGCCACAAGATGATTCCGGATGCCAAGATCGGTCCGGCACCGAACATTTCTCTGGTCTATGCAGCATCCTGCAAGCCTGAGGATGTGCTGGCATCCCAGAACTTCAATGCGATTCGCAACTGGCTGTATCTGGATATGGCTGTGTATGGCCGCTACAACAATCTGGTCTGGAGCTATCTGGAAGAAAATGATGCCACACCGGAATTTGCGCCGGGTGATGAAGAAGCACTGGCCAATGGCCATCCGGACTTCATTGGCTTCAACTATTATTCCACAGCTACGGTTGCCTATAGTGATGGTTCTGAGGCACTGAAAGATGGCGACCAGCAGAGTGCCGGCGGTATTCCAGGTGTCTATAAGACTGTGAAGAATCCGAATCTGCCAAGAACGGAGTTTAACTGGGAGATTGATCCAATTGGGTTCCGCAATACATTGAGAGAAGTGTATTCCCGCTATCATCTGCCGATCATCATCACCGAGAATGGTCTTGGTGCGTATGATACACTTGGCGAAGATGGAAAGATTCATGATACGTACCGTATCAACTATCTGCGCGCGCATATTGAGCAGATGCGTCTTGCGATTACCGATGGTGTTGAGATGATGGGCTATTGCCCGTGGTCTGCCATTGATCTGATTTCGACGCATGAAGGCATGCGCAAGCGCTATGGCTTTGTGTATGTTGACCGTGATGAGTTTGATTTGAAGACCATGAAGCGTTACCGCAAGGATTCGTTCTACTGGTATAAGAAGGTTATTGCCTCCAATGGTGAGGATCTCGACTGAGCGATGGCTGAAAGGGATGGAGTGTGATGCTCCATCTTTTTGTCTGCAGGGTACAGGGAAGAATAGATACTTTGTGGAAGAAAAGTTAGTTAGGTTGTACAAATCTATGCATGCATATAAGTTGAAGTCCATTTTGTAAAGATCAAACAGGAAAACATGTGGAAAACAGAATGTAAAAGTTTTCAAAAATAATGTATATGAAAATGAAAAAAGTGAAGAAATTGTGAAATTAAAGACCCCATTTCATGAAATTTGCAGTTATAATGAGCACATACTTTCTAGAGAGGAGAAAGAAAATGAAAAAGCTTGCTTCAACAGCTATGACGGCAGTTCTGGCGCTTTCCCTCGTGGGATGCGGCGGATCTTCCTCAGCAGGCACTTCAGAAAACAAGAATATTCTGAGATTCGGCCTGTCTGGACTCACTGGCACTTACAACCCGTTCATTTCCAGCACGGTATACGACAACTGGGTATGTCAGCTGATTTTCGAACCGCTGGTAACAAATGACAAGGATGGCAACTTCGTTCCTTATCTGGCGGACTGGACGGTATCTGATGATGAGAAGACCTATACCTTCACACTGAAGGATGGCATCAAGTTCTCTGATGGCAATGCCATGACTGCAGATGATGTTGCGTATTCCTTCAATCTGACAAAGGAAGATGACTATGCTGGTCCTCGTGGCGATCTGGCTGCTGCGATTGACAAGATTGATGTCATCGATGACAAGACTGTTGCTTTCACATTTACGGAAGCTTCTCCTGTCAACATTTCCAAAATTGCCGGCTATGGCATTCTGGAGAAGAGCCATTATGAGCATGACAACTGGGATGCTCTGACAGCGCTGAATACGGATCCGGTTGGTTCCGGACCACTTGTTCTGGACAGCTATGCCGCAAACCAGTATACAAATCTGAAGAAGAATGAGAATTACTGGGATTCCAGCAAGAAGCTGCAGATCGATGGTGTCTCTATGACGAACGTCACTGAGGATACAATTCTGTCTGCACTGCAGTCTGGTGAGATTGATCTCTGCCAGCCTGCTGCCAAGAAGGAAAACGTTGATGGCATCAACGGAATGGACAATGCACATCTGATTTCCTATATCGGCAATGGCTATACATATATGCAGTTCAACTGCACACCGGCTAATCCGGATACGCAGTATCATCATACAGGTGCTCTGCAGGATCAGAAGGTACGTCAGGCTCTGATGTATGCGCTGGACAGAAAGACATTCATCAAGAATGAATATGGTTCTGATGAACTCGCTTCTGTTGGTATGGCACCGTTCTCTCCGATCTCCTGGGCTTTCCCGGACAGCTCTGAGCTGAATGCGTATGATTATGATCTTGACAAGGCAAAGTCTCTGCTTGATGAGGCTGGCTGGACTGATACAGACGGTGATGGCATCCGTGACAAGGATGGCGACAAGCTTGAACTCAACTGGCTCGTTTATACGGATTCCACATGGCCTGGAACACTAGCCTCCATGGCAATTGATTCCTGGGGACAGATTGGCGTTAAGCTGAATGTTGTTCAGATGGATTTCGCAACTGTTGCGTCCACTGTTCAGGATCCTGAACCGGGTGCAAAGGACTTCGATATCTATACGATGGGCTGGCAGGTTGATATTGATCCGGATCCTACGGGCGGCATCTTCGATGCTGATGCAGGCGGAGCCGGTGGATATGACTCTTCCGGACTGTATGATGAGCGTTCTCAGGAACTGCTGCATGAAGGTGTAACTGAGTTCGATCAGACAAAGAGAGCTGATATTTACAAGGAGTGGGCTGTTCGTCAGAATGATCTGCTGGCGACTGCTGTGGTTGCTTACAGAAATGAAATCTGGGGCGTTGCCAACAGAGTCAAGGGTCTCGATGATCTGTCCGCTTACATGGATTTTACAAAGCTGATCTTCGACGTATCACTCGATCAGGCCTGATTGTCAAGGTTCCATTAGACTTCAGTACGATTACGTACTAAAATTGACTGGCATATCGGCAGTGCACCTGCAGATACAAAGTGCACTGCCGATATTTGCTTTTTTCCTTCCGTTATTCTGAAGTGCGCAGGCTGGCGGGAGAATGTGTATGAAAGGAGTATTATGAAAAACTATATCATCCGGAGACTCCTTCAGATTATCCCAGTCTTTCTGGGCATACTGCTGATTTTGTTCGTCATTATTGACCACGCGCCTGGCAGTATTACCAGTACAATGGTAAACCCGAAAATGACTGCGGAAATGAAGGCGGCTCTGCAGGAGAAGCTTGATCCGGATCTGCCGATCTATGTGAAGTTCTTCAACTGGATCGGGGAAGCGCTGAAAGGCAATCTCGGCTATTCCTACAAGCAGTACAAACCGGTAATTCAGGTGATCGGGGAGAACATTGGCTGTACGTTTGCTCTTTCACTGAGTGCTCTGATTATTTCGATGCTGATTGGCATTCCGTGCGGCATCATCAGTGCAACCAAGCAGTATTCTGCTCTTGATAACTTTCTGACCGTATTCTGCCTGATTGGACTTGCGCTGCCAACTTTCTTCTTTGGTCTTCTGCTTCTGAAGGTATTTGCTGTAGATCTTGGCTGGTTCCCTGTATTTGGCCTGGTAGATTCTACCCGTCATTTCAGCAGCGGCTTTGCCAAGGTAATGAATGAAGCATATCATCTGGTTCTGCCGGCGATTGTGCTTGGTCTTGCCCAGACGGCAAGCTTCATGCGTTATACGCGTTCCAGTATGCTTGAGGTAATTCGTTCTGATTATATCCGTACAGCCCGTGCCAAGGGTCTGTCCGAGAAGGTCGTTATCTATAAGCATGCATTCCGCAATGCCATGATTCCGATTGTGACGCTGCTGGGCTTCCAGATTCCAGGCCTGATTTCTGGTGCTGTCATGACAGAGACAATCTTCTCTCTGCCTGGTGTCGGCAAGATTTCAGTTGACTGTGTTACCAACCGTGACTATCCGCTGTTGCTGGGCATCAATGCGATTCTGAGTATTGTAACCCTGCTGTCAACGCTTGTTGCAGATCTGCTGTATGCGGCTGTGGATCCGCGTATCAAGTATGAGTAAGGAGGAAAAAATGACGGAAGAAAAACAGCTTTCCCGTGAAGAAGAAATCAAGCGGGCCGCCAAGAAGTACTCCTACTGGGGCGGTGTGTGGAGCCGGCTGAGAAAGAACAAGATGGCAATGATCTCTCTGGTGGGTCTGATCATCATTGTTCTGCTTTGCATCTTTGTGCCGATGTTCTCCAAATATACGATTTCACAGACCAACAGTGCAGAGGCAAATATGCCTCCGAGTGCAGCTCACTGGCTCGGCACGGACAAGATTGGCCGTGACCTGTGGGTCAGACTGTTTGCCGGCGGCCGTGTATCACTGGGTGTTGCTCTGTCGGTAACTGCTCTTGAGTGCGTGATCGGCGTTGTGCTTGGCTCGATCTCCGGATTCTTTGGCGGCTTTGTTGATACAGTTATCATGCGTATTTCGGAAATCTTCATGTGCTTCCCGTTCCTGATGATCTGCATCACGCTGCAGGCCGTATTTGGAAATTCGATCCGGACACTCATCGTGATCCTGGCCGTTCTTTCCTGGCCTTCCATCTGTCGTATCGTTCGCGGTCAGATCCTCTCTCTGCGTGAAATGGACTACATGGAAGCCTGCCGGGCACTGGGTATTTCCAATACAAGACAGATCTTTATTCATCTGTTCCCGAATGTCCTGGCCTATGTCATTGTCTATGTCACAATGTCCATGGCCAATGTTATTCTGACTGAGACATCCCTGTCGTTCCTTGGACTTGGCGTCAATCCGCCGACTCCGACCTGGGGCAATCTGATCCAGGAAGCGCGCAACCTGTATATTCTTCAGCAGAAGTGGTGGTACTGGGTACCGCCTGGAGTGATGATTTTCCTTTCGATTTTGTTCTTTAATATGCTTGGCGATGGTCTTCGTGATGCCATCGATCCGAAGATGCAGAAATAAGGAGGTGGCTGACTGATGACTGAAGTAAACAAGAATGAGCCGCTTCTGCAGGTGAAGCATCTGAAGACTTACTTCCATTCCAATGGAACGACAGTCAAAGCGGTGAATGATGTATCGTTTGAGGTGTATCAGGGTGAGACGCTTGGTATCGTCGGTGAGTCGGGATGCGGCAAATCGATGACATGTATGTCTCTCGCCCGTCTGGTAGAGTGCCCTCCGGGAAAGTACGAGGGCGGTGAAATCCTGCTGGATGGCAAGGATATGCTCAAGATTTCGGATGAGGAGCTGCGCCATATGCGCGGCAATAAGATCTCCTATATCTTCCAGGAGCCGATGACTTCGCTGAATCCGGTCTTTAAGATTGGCTATCAGATTTCCGAGGTGCTCCGTCTGCACCGCGGCATGGATAAGAAGCAGGCATGGCAGGCTTCGATTGAAGCTTTGGACAAGGTGAGAATTCCGAATCCGGAGCGTATTGTCAATGAGTATCCATTTGAGCTTTCCGGTGGTATGCGCCAGCGTGTCATGATTGCCATGGCTCTGGCCTGCACGCCGCAGCTGCTCGTTGCGGATGAGCCGACGACGGCTCTGGACGTTACGATTCAGGCCCAGGTTCTGGATCTGATGAACCAGCTGAAGAAGGAGCTTAATACTTCGATTATCTTTATTACGCATGATCTGAGTGTTATTGCAGAAATGGCAGACCGGGTCATGGTTATGTATGCCGGCAAGGTAGTTGAGATTGCGGATGTCAATACGATCTTTGAACGTCCGCTGCATCCGTATACGCAGGGTCTGATTGGCTCCCGTCCTGATCTGCATACCAATTCCAAGCGTCTGACGGTGATTCCGGGCAATGTACCGGATCTTTCCGAACTGCCGGAGGGCTGCTCCTTCGGACCGCGCTGTGCATTCTGTGAGCATAAGTGCCAGGAGGCAATGCCTGAGCTGGTTGAGGTTGAGCCGAAGCACTGGGTGCGCTGCTATTTCCCGGGAGGTAAGAAATGACTGAAGAAAACAAGACTTTGATTGAAGTCCGCCATTTGAAGAAATACTTCCCGATCAAGGGCGGCGTGTTCTCACGTCAGGTAGGTTCTGTCAAGGCTGTGGATGACATATCCTTTACGATTCCGGAAGGAAAGGTCATGGGTCTTGTCGGTGAATCCGGCTGCGGCAAGAGTACAACAGGCAGAACGATGCTGAATCTGATCAAGCCTACTTCTGGTGAACTGCTTTACCGCGGTGTGGATATTTACAAGCTCAAGCCGGCTGAAATGCGCAAGTACAGAACCAAGATGCAGATTGTATTCCAGGATCCGTATTCTTCTCTGAATCCGCGTCTGCCGGTCTATGACATCATTGGTGAGGCTATGCTGGAACATCATATTGTTGCCAACAAGCAGGAAATGATGTCCAAGGTATTTGAGCTGATGGATAAGTGCGGTCTGTTCCCGGAACAGGCTGGGCGTTATCCGCATCAGTTCTCTGGCGGCCAGAGACAGCGTATCTGCATTGCCAGAGCGCTGGCAGTCAATCCTGAGTTTGTCATTTGTGATGAAGCAGTATCGGCACTGGATGTTTCCATTCAGTCGCAGATCATCAACCTGCTGAAGGATCTGCAGGATGAATACAAGCTGACGTATCTGTTCATTTCACATGATCTTTCGGTTGTGAAGTTCATTTCCGATGAGGTTGGTGTCATGTACCTGGGAGAACTGGTTGAGATTGGTTCCAAGGAACAGATCTTTGATCACTTCTGTCATCCGTATACGCAGGCGCTGCTGTCTGCTGCGCCGTCGTTTGATCCGCGCAAGCGCAATAACGATAAGCGCATTATTCTGCAGGGTGATCTGCCTTCTCCGGCTAATCCTCCGAGTGGATGCCGCTTCCATACGCGCTGCCCGTATGCAACGGAACGCTGTGCAAAGGAAGTGCCGCAGGTCTATGAGGTGGAACCGGGTCATAAGGTCCGCTGCCACTTTGCCATGGATTACGCCAAGAAGGGTTTCTGATTCATGTTCTTTATCCATCGCAAACAGGTTGATGAGGATGTAGAAAAGATCCGCCAGTATACACTGGCTGAGGCTGATCCTGAGAAGCTTGCCCAGGAGATTCAGGCAGAAGAAGAGGCGAAGGAAGCAGAACGCCGCCAGCATGATGAGGCTGTCAAGGATTTTACGGCAAAGGATGTTGTGGCAATGTCCATTGCTGTGTTCCAGATCCTGCTGCCGATCTTTCTGATCATGTTTGCTGTGGCTGCCCTTGTAGTCTTTTACTTCTGGTATATGGGAATGCATTGAGGAGACAAATCGTCTCCTTTTTTGTTGTATCAGGCTTATAATCAAAGAAATAAACGGAGGAAATACATGAAATACGGGGCAGTCATTGTAGCGGCAGGAAAGGGAAGCCGCATGCACCTGGGGTTTAACAAAGTATTTGCGGATCTCAAAGATGGATGTTCCATCCTTGAACATTCCGTGCAGATTTTCCTCTCGGATCCGGATTGCGCCCAGATTGTTGTTGTTACCGATCCTGGTCAGTATTGCAAACAGTTGAAACTGCCGGAATGCGGCCGGATTACGCTTGCCTGCGGCGGCAGTACCCGTCAGGAAAGTGTATGTAATGGTCTTGAAGCAATGCTGTGTGATATTGTCATGATTCATGACGGGGCCAGACCATTCCTTTCTGCATCATCCCTTACAGCTTTAAAACAGGCAATGGAAACAGAACAGGCAGCCTGCCTGATGGTGCCATGCAAGGATACGATCAAAGTTGTCAAAGACGGCTATATCGAAGAGACTCTGCCAAGGGAATCATTGATGGCAGCCCAGACACCGCAGGTATTCCATACAAAGGATATTCTTGCCTGCATGCACAAAGCCATGACGGATGGCTATACTGGCACCGATGACTGTTCTCTGGTGGAAAAATACAGTGATATCCGCATCAGGGCTGTACAGGGGGATTATGCCAATTTCAAAGTCACTACGCCGGAGGATCTGAAGTGAGCGCCCAGAATACCGATCTGCTGACATCTTCCTCTTTGACCTATAATCGCGAGAAAGAAGTGAAGATGCTGTGTGATCCTGCCACCGGTCAGTGGCTGCAGCAGCAGAATGTCAGGCTGGTCAGTTATGCAAACCTGCATTGAGCAGAAAGGAGCTGCCTTTCTGCTTTTTTGATGGGGAAATGGCCGCATAACAGGACATATATTGGCAGGAGGAGAACAGAATGAAGTGCAGAAGATGCGGCAATGAAGATCCTGCCTGGTTTTTCCATGGCCATAAAGGATGGTACTGCCGTCGTTGCATCGGTTTTGGAAGAATGATGGCAGAAGATGAACAGGAAGGCTCCATACGTCATGAAAGCAGTATCGGAGCACAGGAATACAGTCTGAAGTATGATCTGACTCCGTGGCAGCAGAAACTGTCACAGGAATGCCGCCGGGCTATCCGGGATCAGGATGTGCTGATGGACTGTGTGTGCGGTGCTGGCAAGACCGAGCTGGTTGTGGGCGCAATTTCAGATGCATTAAGGGAAGAAAAGAGGGTGTGCTTTGCCATTGCCAGAAGACAGGTTGTGCTGGAAGTGGCCGAAAGACTGTCACAGTACTTTGTACGGGCAAAGGTTGTGGCAGTGTGCGGCGGCCATACAAATGATCTGGATGGGGATCTGATTGTGTGTACGACCCATCAGTTGTTCCGCTATGGTCATACATTTGATCTATTAATCCTGGATGAGCCGGATGCCTTTTAAAAGTTATCTGTAGCTGAACTCATAAAAATGGCTTGTTTATACGGTTTTAACGTTATTTAATAGTCAATAACGTAAATAACATAGACGGAATCCATGCAGGGAGAGGCATAGCATTTCCTGTTTTTTTTATGCCGTCTCAATCATAAAGAAAGCGTGAGGCTGTTACTTCACGCCTTGTATTTTCCAGGTTTGCTGTAGCTGATTCCAAGACCCATATCAATGATGTCATCGTCCGAGTCGTCAACAGGTGTTTCACATTTGCCTTTGCCGTTCAGAAGATCAGCTTTCTCTTTCTTCAGGGTATCGCATTCTCTGCATTTCTCTTCGTATTTCTTTTTCAATTCATCGTTCTGAGCAATCCTGAAGCTCACCTGGTTTAAAAGTTCTTTGTTTTTCTGTTGCGCAATTCTCAACTGATCTTTCATAGGAAGTCTTCCTTTTTCACGAGTTCTTGACACTCCGGTTTTCTCATCTTTTAATGCAGGCTCAACAATTCCATACGACTGTATGGCACTCGTTCTCTTCTTTTCAGTAAGAACGAGCAGAAGTGCGTTATAGGCTTGCTTTAATTCTTCAAGTTCTTCCTTATAGGTTTCATCTTTACGCAGCCGCTCGTTCTCGCGCTTCAATGCTGCATTTTCTTCCTTGAGCCGTTTGAACTCTGCTTCCATTTTTTCCTTTATGGAAGCACCGCCATGCTTAGGTGGTCTTCCGGCAGGCACCTCCTCATCCATATTGCCTTTCACAAAAGCGAACAGCTCTTTGTCTGCGTAAATGAACTGAGCCGAAACATGAGCTTCCTTAGCGACCTTGCGAAGAGAAAATGGCGTTCCTTTTTTTCTCAGACGCTTTACTGCATTTATTACATCTTCGTGCTTCTTAGTTGAACGTTCTGCCTGATATTTGTTAAGGTTCTTTCCGTCGTTCATACAGCTTCACCTCCCTGGATTGCATGAATGATCTTGTCGAGCTTACGTATCATATTTTCGTCATGCTCAGCGATTGTGTCGTATCCTTCCATTTCTGCTGCGGTTTTGGCTATACTCAACTTGCGCCGCTGGAACAGATATACTTCAAGGTATTTTCTGGAAGGGAAAAACATTGAACAGTTCAGACAAGCATTGGCGTGCGAGCAGATGCCATTTCCTGGTTTCCCGCAGAATCCGTTAGACAGGGGGATCAACTGTTTCTCTCCTGCATCAGGTGGAACAGTCTTATCATCCAAAACATTCGTATCTTCGCCAATATTGTGAATGAGCGCATCGTTTTCCTGATGAATTTTCTTCATGCCTTCCATCCGTTCTGCATCAGAAATCTTGATGTAATGACCAAGAGATTCATCATCGACTTGTCCCAGGAAGACATGAACCATTTCAGGATCATTGCTCAGACGAATTAGTTCGCTTGCTACAGTCTGCCGGAATCTGTGCAGATTCCCAATCTGAAGCGGCTTGCCGTCATCGCCCTTGATGTCATTTGCCTTAACCATCTTTCTGAGTTCACGCCTCAGATATTCTGTCTGCAGGTGCGAATCGGTGCCGAAAGCGAAGATGTATTCACAATCCTGCCCATATTCCTGCTTTGAAAGCTCAATCCGCCGGCTTAGAATTCTTCCCGCAGCTCCCTGCAGCGGGAACAGAGACCATTTCCTCGTCTTGTACTGGTACAGATAGATCATCCATCCGCCGCCTTCTTCATCTTCATCAAAAGTCAGAGCCGGAGTTCTATCCGGTTTTAGAATTCTGGCGGCGCACAGGTCACTGCTGCGATATCCCTGCAGAAGAAGCACTATCAGTGCATCCCTGCATATCGGCGACAAATCCTCTGCGTGCTTCAATACCGCTGACAGCTCACGGTCGGAATAAGGGTGCGGGTCCGGCTTTGGTTTTCTGCGCCGGTCCGTCTTTAAGAAGACGTCTGCTTCTGTCATGCCTTCCAGATGCCGCAATGCCGCTGTCTTCATGAACTCTTCAATTGCTCCGAGTACATGGTTATAGGTTGAAGAAGACGGAAGACGTCCATGCAGATATTCAATTAGAGCTTCCGCATCATCACGGTCGAAGTGTGACATGTCCTGTATTCCGTTTTCCTGCATAAATGAATCCAGATGCGACAGAAAATAAAGATACTGAATGTCAGTCGTAAGCCCCACCGAATGAATCTGCCAGATAAATACATGCTTTGCTGCGTTCTTCAGCCAGGGATTCTCGAGATTGTTGAAATAAATATGATCGGCATTTCGCGGGCCTGTCTGCGGATGGAATTTTTCAATTACATCAGAAGTCCGCCAGATATCATCGTCAAAGCGGAATCCGTTATGCGGGTTCTGAATCTCATAAACCCATTCATAAAACCGCACTATGTTGTCAAAGCGGCGGTGTGACCGCTTTGTAACCTCATATCCGTGCTCCCGGAGTCCAGTCAGAACGTCGTCAATAAAGATATTTTTACCAATTTCTGAAAATGATTCTGCATTTTTATATGCAGCACCTTTGCAGATGAACGAAAGACAGCAGAGGTGATTGATATACTGCTTGGCACTCTCAACGGTGAAATGCCTTTCAATAATAATGTCTTCGATAAAGCCTCTGACCTCATTGTTCAGAAAGGTGTTTTCTACATTTGGGAGAACAGTTGTGCCTGCTTCCCCAGTTAACGGGCTCTCAAACAGCTCCGGATCAGAGAGAAGGATGCTGCGGCCATTGAATTTAGGATTATGCGGTGCGATAACCATCAGAACCCTGTTCTTTTCTTCTTTCGCTGTTTTCTTCATGAATGTTCTGGACTCCTTTATGATCTGTAATCATGTCTATGACACGCTTGAGCTCGGTCGCGTTCTTCTGGTGAGTCAGTCTTTCCGGTTCAGACTGCGAAGCGGCAATCAGCTTCAGTTCCTCCTTATACTGAGCTTCGTGTACCGGGAGGTAATCAGCGTTCGTGTAGAAATACTGGCATCGTCCTGAAACACAGGTGCAGTAGTGCGGGCATTCCTTCAGCAGCTCTGGACGTCCGCATATTCCATTGGGAAGTAACATTCTTCTGAGGCGATTCCTGGCTTTTCGGATTTGAGTCTTATCCTCATCTGAAAGGCTGTTCTCGTCGTCAAGAATCATTTCTTCTCCGCGCTGGTTAAGATATTTCAGGTTCTTTTTCTTTGTTTCCACCTCGATAGAATCCAGATACCGAATTGTCATAGCAATGGATTGATGATCCAGTTGAGCGCTGATTGTCGCAATCGGAACGCCTGCCTCAAACATTCTTACGGCGCAGGTGTGTCGCAGACCGTGCGGTTCAAAGTGAAACGGTGTTCCGTCTGCCTCAACAATCCCTTTTTCCGCAAAGAACTTCTGCAGTGCTCTCCGAACAGCGCTTGTATGTATGGGGGTCGAGCGTGTATTAAAGCCGCTGAACATATATTCTGAATTGGAATCTAATGTTGATCTCCATGCGTCCAGGAGAATTGCCAGGGACTTTGATACGAACACCACCGCTTCGTGATTAAATTTATGATTGTAGTAATTCAGCTGTGCCCCGGTAATGATGAATTCTCCTGTGCTTGCGGTTTTTCCATGCACGATCAGATCCTGTCTGCGAAGTGAGCAGGCATCACAGATTCTGAGCCCAGTATCAAACATCACCAGGAAGACCAGAGAATACTTTTCCGGCAGATCCGGAAGAACTTTGAAGATCTGGCGTAGAACGTAGGATGAGACGGCTCTTCTTTTTATGTTCTGCTTTCTGACCCGATAGGCGTCTCTGGAATAAGTCCAGGGATTGTTTACCTGTAGTTTCTTCTTTATTGCGACGTAATGGGTGAATGAGTACATCGCAAAAGCTATTCCCTGAACATACCGGAGCGCCTTATCCGAAGAACCGGTTTCTGCATTTCTGAAAAGTACTTTTGAGGTGCAGTAATCATTTGCTTCAATCGTGCTTATTTGAAGTGCCGGGCGATCCATTTCCCTCAAAACCATCGCGATAAGAAGTAACTGATCATATACATGTGCATATGACAGTTCGGTATCCCCCAGAAGATGAAGGATATAAACCTTAACCAGCTCTTTATTGCCGCTGTCAGTAAGACCTGCAAATGAAAAGCGATGCTGCCTGGAAAATCCTTTCATCCGGCGGTCCCCATGTCTGAACCAATTCGAATACCAAACGTCGTAGTCCATCAGATTGGATGGTCTTGGCGATCCCGCAGTGACGTAATTCGTAAAAGTTCGTGCAATTCCAGATGTTTGATGTGCGTAATTAAGCCAGTCTGTCAATGACACGGCGTTTTTCATGGCAGAATCCGGGATGGGACCGTGACTGAACAATTTCACAAGCCCTTTTCTCAGGTTCAAATACGAGTATTTCCCCGTTTCCAGCATCGTATATATGTATTCTGCCAGCAGCCTAATCAGGTTCTCAGGCATATAGGAGACATCGATAAACATGCGAAGCGCATTGTTTCGCGCAGAATCGAGATCTCTTTCCCTGTTCAGAAGAATACAGGCGCCAAGAAGATCCAGCATTTTGTATTCAGCACAATGCGATGAAAACGACATTTTGGCATCTGCGCCTCTGGGAACAGGAAGAAGATCCGCAGTAAGGATTTCTGCATACCAGCTTTTCCGATGAGAAGTATAGGTGTCTTTCTGTGAAAAAGAAGCGTGAAGATCATGAATAAAGCGGTGGTAATCCGGATCATCACCTTCCTTATACGTATTCCGAATAAAATTCTGAATCCCGCGGACGCAGAATGTAATCGACGCTTTCCAGGACATTAAGTAGTAGGCAATACACAGGTTTCTTCTCAGATGTTCATCGCTGGTGAATTTCAAGCTCAGATCAATAGCAGGCACCGTGTACTTTGTCTTCTGCTTTGAGATATTTATGACTGCCTCTGCATTCAGAACATCATTTTCAACGCAGCGGCTAATCTGTTTTTCCGTCTTTTCCGTCAAACTCCTTATCAGTGATTTCATCCAGATTCCTTTCTTTCAGATATTCCTTTGATTTCCGCCGGATCGTCTCTTCTGACAAGCCTGCATAGATCCTCGTTGATTCGTCGCTGGCATGCCCCATGGTCTTCCCAATTTCATCCAGGGTGAACGGAGATTTTTCATCGTTCAGCCGTACTTGAGCAAATCCATGTCGAAGCATATGCGGATGAACTTTCAGCCCGGCAAGTCTGCCGGCACGGGCAACAATATCTCTGGCGTTGTCGTAGGTCATCGGCCTGCCTTTGTTTTTCCCGTACATGACAACAAAGAGAAATTTCGGGTTTAAGTCGGTCATGGAGATCAGCAGTTCACAGAGCAGCCCGGAGAGGTAGTCTGAGAGGTAAATGCAGCGCTCGGAATGCCGCTTTACATAGGCATTGTTCGGGTTATCTTCTCGATACACGAGCTGGATCGCATTATCTTCCAGGTTGATGTCCTCAATGCGAATGCCAAGTGCCTCGCCGATTCGGGCTCCACACTCAAACATGATTCCAATGAGGACTTTATCCCGTGGATGAATACAGGCTTCCTGCATTTTCTTGTACTGCTCCCATGAAATGAAGTTGACTGGATTCGCCGGATCTCTTCTCACATAGGCATCCCTGCCGATACTTTCGGAATAGCTGCTGGCGAGCCCTTTCAAAAAGTTCTTATTATGTCGGTTAAACGTTGTGCTGAATGTCTGGTAAGGACCAGAGGGAATCAGTTTCCGCACATAAAGGTAGTTGTAATAGCTGTAAACAGCCGCAAGCGCATGGTTGATTGTGCTATTGCAGTTTCCGCGCTCCGCTTCTGACAAAATGAACTGATCAAATAATGCCTGTGTGTCGGAATCTTTATCAAAAACATGCAGCGGATCAGCATTTTGACCGGCGCAGAATCTGTACCATTTCAGCAGCTCACTGCCATAACTGATAGCGGTGAAGTCCGCTGACCCATGCGTCTTCAGGTGTGCAAGAAAGTCCGTTATTTCAGGAACAGGAAGATGTGTTCGATCGTCAATGATAACGATGGATTTCCTGTTGTTATACAGATATCTTCTAAACATGTTTTGTCTCCGTTCTCAGTTATCTGTATTCTAATAAAAATGTGAAAACCAGTAAATAACATATAAGGTTTTCACATTATAATGTGAAAAGTTTTGTGTAAATCAAAAGAGATGCGCATTGAACCGAGTGCTGCTGTTAAAATGAGAGCCATGAAGCGGTATGGGTATGTGTACATCGGATCGGGGCAGATGCAGCGAATAAAAAAATGGATGTCGATCGAGAAAACCGAACGAATCAACAGCTATTTTTTCAACCTCGACGGGAAGCTTCCGATTATCTATACCGAGAATATGACGATGCGCCCTGAACCCGTTCATATCCAGTACCTAAAAGAACTTATCGGGAGGTTTGAAAATGGGGATGTCCTGGTAATGGTGTCAATGATTGACATTTCCATGGACGAATTGGTTGTAAATGATATTTACGGTTATGCATGGGAAAAAGGAATTGCTCTCAGGTTCCTTGAAACGCCATGGGTGAATACTGATTTTCTGAAGCGAGAAAATGTGTCTATGCAGGCCGCACAAGCTGTGATCTCAGAGATGTATAAACGAAATAGAAGCGAAAAAACTGAAATTGCAAATGCAAGGGCTTATGTTCGAGCAATCCGTGGAGATACCCAGGACCACAACAAAGGAAAAAAGCTGGAGACAAAGAAGGCAAAAGAGAAAAAAGACATCATGATCATGCGGCTGAATATCTTCGGCGGCCCGCTGAGTGACAGGGAAATGCGGGAGGAACTTGGGATTGATCCTCATACCTATGCAAAATATAAGAAAGAGCTGAAAGCAGACGTTGAGTGGGTTAAACAGAGACAGAAAGAGCTTTCCGGAAAAGAATAATCCGCCTTCCAATGCATAAAAAAAGCTATGCTCGCAATGGTGAGTCATAGCTCTTTTTGTAGATGGAGCAAGGAAACACGGTTTTTCAAAGCCGTGATGAATTGTAACGGCATTACTGATATTTTGCCGTCGGCTAGCATAATACAAACAGAAGGGAGAACTCTGATGTCAATGATCAAGAAGGGCTTTGTTATTCGCCTTTATCCCAATCAGGAACAGTTACAGCAGATTCGCAGCACGACTGGATGCTCGAGATGGCTGTATAACCAAATTCTGGAAATGAATAACAGCCGGAAAGAACTGGATCAGAATTCTCCTTTTCTTTTTGATAGGAAACTCAACTACCTTCTGCCATGCCTGAAGGAAGAACATCCATGGTTGAAAGAGGTCGATTCCACATCTCTCACAGGTACGATCGACAATATCGGCAGTGCTTACAAACGCTGGTTATCCGGCATGAGCATTGGTCTTTTTAATTATCCAGCATCACCCAACAAGGATTACCTGCGTTTGCAGGCAATGCCCTCAATTACATGAGATTTTCCTTCTTGCATCATCTGTTCGTAATAATCTGAGACCTTTCTCAATAACATAAATAAACAAATTTTTTGGGAAGGAGCACATATGAAACAGAAGAAGGCGGTGAAAAGGAAATATTTCGGATGCACATTGGCTTCCGTGACTGAATTCGGGGGAAAGTACTTCGTAGAGGGGTACTATTACAAAGAAAACGGAGATGGGACAGGCATGCTGATGCCGGGATTGAGACCATGTGCCGACTTTGATGAAGCCAAACGGGTTTTTAATGAGCTGAACAGCTATCAGGATGTCGTGAACTTCGTGGAAAACGCAAGGGGTGATGAATAGCCTGCTGTGGCGCCGTCCTTCCCGACTGTAGTTTCTGCATCAATTCTGCTATAACGGGCTCGATCTAGCCCGTAAATATATGCCTGATTCAGGGACGGCACATCGTCCCTTTTCTTCCAGTTTCAATTATGCTGATAATTGATGATTTATGCTGACGATTTGGCATATACTATTAGCAGGAGCTTAGGAGTAAATATGATAAAATCATTTGACGAAAATACAAGGGTGAAAATTCCTGCAACCCTGCAGTTTCTGAGGCTCGGATATAATTACCAGTCTCTGCAGGACTCTGACATTGACTTTGATACGAAGATTTTTGTAAACCGTTTCAAGCCGGCAATTGAAAAAATAAACGGAAGATCTTTTACTGATGATGAGATTTTGCGGCTGATTTCTGAGATCCACTCTCTGATTCGAAATAATGATCTTGGCAGATCTTTCTATCGAAGACTGACCGACACAACAGCGGATGTAAAGCTGGTAGACTTTGACTGCATCGAAAATAACGATTTTGCTGTAGTTGATGAACTGTCGTTTACGGTTGAGAAGGACTCGAAGGAAGGCTCGTTCCGCCCGGATATCAATGTTCTGCTTAACGGCATGCCACTGGCATTTCTGGAAGTAAAGAAGCCGAATAATGAGGGCGGAATCCAGCAGGAATTCAACAGAATGGTCAACCAGCGATTGATGAATCGTGCATGGACAAAGTATTTCAATCTGATACAGCTCGTCTCATTCTCCAACAATATGGAGTATGAAAATGACGATTCAGATGATGTGTCCATGATTCGTGCTGGTTCTTTCTACACAACTCCGAACGGGCAGAACACTTCGTTTTCGTTCTTCCGCGAGGACGAAAAAGGTTATCTGAAGAACTATCCATACAAAGCACTGGATGAAGCTTATACGAGGGCTATCATCAAAGACCTCGGGTACAGTCCGTCTATCTATGACACTCCGGAGTTTGCAACCAATAACATTGTTACAACGCCCTGCAATCGGTTTGTGACGTCCATGTTTGACAAGGAAAGATTCCTGTTCATCCTGCACTATGGACTGCTCTATTTGAAGGGAAAACGTCCTCAGAAACACATCATGCGTTACCCTCAGTTCTTCGCAAGCCGTGCGCTTATCAGAAGACTGGATAAGGGTGAAAAGCGTGGAATCATCTGGCATACCCAGGGCTCCGGCAAGACAGAGCTTGCTATGTATATCAATCTGATTCTGAAGGATTATTACGCAAAGAAGAACATCATTACCCGCTTCTACTTTGTGGTTGACCGGCTGGAACTACTCAGACAGGATAATACGGAATTCTCAAATCGCTACTTTGATGTGGTTAATGCACAGTCCAAGGCCGGTTTCAGTAAGGAACTGAATAAGGTGCTTCCGCATTCCGGAAAGACCGACGCAATTGGAGAGTTCGTTGTCGTTAATATTCAGAAGTTTGAAGAGGCTATTCCGAAGGCTGGAAACGCCTACAATTCCAACATTCAGAGAGTCTTCTTTATTGACGAGGCACACCGTTCTTATGCGCTGAAAGGTGCCTACTTTAAGAATCTGATACTCTGCGACCCGAATGCGGTTTTTGTGGCACTGACCGGAACTCCGCTGCTCTCCAAGAAAGAACGTTCCAATCTTAAATTCGGTGATTACATCCACAAATATTTTTACGATAAGTCTATTGCGGATGGGTATACGTTGAGAATCAAGAAGGAAAAAATTGATACTGTCGTTAAGACTGATATTCACAACAATCTTGAACTGGAAAGACAGGATTTGGACAAGGCTGATGTCTATGAATCAGATCCGTATATCAACTATCTTGGCAAATACATTGAAAAGGATTTTAAGAATTTCCGGCTGGTGAATCAGGACCAGAGTATCGGTGGAATGATTGTCTGCCGTTCCAATCCACAGGCAAAAAAGCTGCACGAATGGTTTCAAAAGAACTCATCCCTGATAACAGGACTTGTCATCTCAGATGAAGGCAATCCAATGCAGGAAAACGCCAATGAACATAACCAGGTTGAGTTTAAGACTTCTGACAAGCCTGACCTGCTCATCGTGGAATACATGCTTACGACAGGCTATGATGTCAGTCGTTTGAAGAAGATGTATCTTCTCCGCGGACCGCATGCGCAGAATCTTCTTCAGACCATCTCACGCGTCAATAGACCTTACAAGAGCCCGAACGGAACGGTTTACCATTACGGCTATATCACAGACTTCATTGACATTGATGAGGAGTATGACCGGACGCTGAATGACTACCTGAAGGAGCTTGAGAAGGATTTTAACGATACAGACGATGAAGAGCATAACAGTCTTGCTGGCCTTGTTGTTGATGTTGACACGATTCGCGAGAAATACAATAGCTATCTCTCAGAGCTCAATGACCTTGTGGATACAGACGACATTGAGAAGTTTCAGCAGCGTCTGACTCTGTACAACAAGGATACTGTTCTCAAAATCAAGCGGCTGCTGAATGGAATTAAGGACTGCTACGTCGAATTCATGCTGTCCAATGCCATGGATGATGCGGCTAATGTAGATTATGACGCTGCAAAGAAGAAGCTCCATGTGACACAGGAACGGATTGACTTCCTGAATCTGCAGTCAGAGCCAACAAAAATGATGGATATTCTGTCAGATGATGAGGTCGTTGAAATCGTTTATGAGTTTATTAAGACACAGATTTCGGTGATTGACCTTAGCAAATTTGAGCCAAGCAGCACAGTGTACAAGGATTTCAAAGAAACTTTGACCGCCGTCAAAAAGCAGATTAAGAAGAACCGCAATAAGTCAGACATCGAGATGATTAAGTTGGATTTGGCTCTGCAGCAGTTATTCTCAAGCATGGATATCAAGAACATTGATGATCTGAGCGGGCTGACCGGCAAGATGAAAGAGATTCTTATGAAGGCAATCGCCATCAACAAAGAAAACGAGCGTCTCTCTTCTATCTATGATGGAAACTTTGCCATGGTAAAGACTTATCAGGATGCAGTCTCCAATCATCCGGATTTAAGCAATAAGGATATTGAAGACGCGCTGAAACTTATATATCAGGAGATTAAGGCTGGGGTGGACACTAATATTCTGGTTGTTCAAGGACGGCAGGGATTTATTGATGAAACCAAGAAAAAAGTGGTTGTACCGCTTATCAAGGCGGGACTGTATAAGAACCTG
The DNA here is from genome assembly GCF_033971865.1 of Grylomicrobium aquisgranense. Taxonomy (NCBI): domain Bacteria; kingdom Bacillati; phylum Bacillota; class Erysipelotrichia; order Erysipelotrichales; family Erysipelotrichaceae; genus Grylomicrobium; species Grylomicrobium aquisgranense. The sequence goes on from NZ_JALBUR010000004.1 coordinate 49,856, forward strand.
GGGCTGAAGACGTGGATTCAGACGCTGCTGTCTAAGATGTACACCAACCTGCAGAGTTACAGATGAGGAGACAGAAAATGTCAGAAAACAAAACCGATTATTACGCACTTGAAACCAAGATTGATGAGATGATTGATGAGCTGCAGGGACTTTGCTCCCAATATGGCTTGTCAAACACCGCCAATGAAGAGGTAGTGGTTACTTCCACCTTCCTTTATAAGTTCCTGAACGACAAGTACATGTACAACCTCCATGCATTCGCTGATGAACTTGGTGAATCCGTGGATGAAGTACTCAAGAATGAAAATGATGAGCTGGATGCGTTTTACGATGCTCACCCGACAGATGTTGTGTTCCATCAGGAAGATACCATTGAATACCTGATTAACAGAACCGGAAGAAAGGATTTCAGCACGCTCTTTGATGATGCGCTGGAACGCATTTCCAACTATCCGGAGAACGACAAATTCAAGGTCTGCACCGCCGGTGGTGAAAAAGAACCGCTGTTTACCAGAATCACAGAAACCATTATCGACCGTGATAAGAGAAACACATTTGCGGTATCTTTATTCTCTACCATTTCGGAAGATAAATTTGATTTCAGTGCTGCTTTCGGAGAGAACTTTGACTTTTATTCCACCATTTTTGAATACCTTATCAAAAACTACAATGTTGCCAGCGGCACTTATGCGGAGTACTTTACGCCCCAGTCTGTCTCTTCAATTATTGGACGTATTCTCGTTGGAATGTCGGAGGTTAAAGATGACAAGCTTTACGAAGTGCTAGACTGCGCAGCCGGTTCCGGTTCCCTGGTCCTTCATCTTGCTAACGAACTTGGGCACGGGCAGTTCGGCAACAGGGCACGTGTCTACTGCCAGGACGTTTCCTCCAAGTCTACCCGGTTTCTGCGTATGAACATGATGCTCAATGGTCTTACAGAATCACTGGATAATATTGTGCAGGGCGATTCTTTGACCAGCCCTGCTCAGTACAACGCTAACCATGACCCGAGCAGCGGATATAAAAAGTTTGACTATGTGACCATCAATCCACCGTTCAAAACGGACTTCTCGTCCACCAGAGATGAAATTGAAAATAACTGGAAAGAGACCGACAGATTCTTTGCTGGAGTGCCGAACATAACGCCGAAAAAAAAGGACAAGATGCCCATTTATCTATGCTTCATCCAGGATGTTCTTTGGAGACTGAATGATACCGGCAGGGCAGCTATTGTCTGCCCGACGGGATTCCTCACTGCGCAGAGCGGAATTGAAATTAAGATCCGTCAGAAACTGATTGATAGCAACTGGTTGAAAGGTGTTGTGTCCATGCCATCCAATATCTTTGCTAATACAGGCACCAACGTATCCGTTCTCTTCATTGACAAGACAAAGAACGATGATGACAAGGTTATTCTGATTGACGCATCCAAGCTTGGTGAAAAGCGCAAGGAAGGCAAGAACCAGCGCACCGTTCTCAGAAACGATGAAATTGAAAAGATTATCAGCACGTTCAATAACCGTGAGGCTCTTGAAGACTTCTCGGTTGTCGTGACCACAGACCAGATCAAGGAGAAGAACTACTCGTTCTCTGCCGGGCAGTACTTTGAAGTGAAGATTGAATACGTGGAATTAACCGAGGATGAATTCAACGCGAAGCTGAAAGAATACGAGAAAAATCTGGATAAGCTGTTCGCAGAAGGAGATGAGCTGCAGAAAGAAATCCAGAAGGATCTCAAGGGGCTGAAGTATGAGGACTGAAACTTGCACTTTAGGGGATATCGGAAAAGTGTGCATGTGCAAAAGAGTGTTAAAGGAACAGACATCTCCTTCAGAAGAAATACCTTTCTATAAAATTTCTACATTTGGTGGAAAGGCTGATACATTTATTAGTCGCAAACTATACAACGAATACAAGACAAAATATAGTTATCCAAAAAAAGGGGATGTGCTTATTTCAGCTGCTGGTACGATTGGAAAAACTGTTATATATAATGGCGAAGATGCTTTTTTTCAAGACTCAAATATTGTCTGGATTGATAACGATGAGTCTATGGTTTTAAATGATTATCTTTATTACTATTACAAAACCAATCCTTGGAAAGTAACGTCTGGAAGTACAATACAGCGATTATATAACGATAATATTTCGGGAGCGGTGATCACATTTCCTAAAAGTATAGATGTGCAAAAGCAGCTTATTTCGGTCTTGAAAATATTAGATGAGAAAATCAAAAACAACAACGCCATTTCTTCCCAGCTCGAATCCCTTGCCAAGACCATTTACGATTACTGGTTCTTACAGTTCGAGTTTCCAAATGAGGACGGCAAGCCATACAAGTCATCAGGCGGGAAAATGATATGGAATGAAGAGTTAAAAAGAGAAATACCGGAAGGGTGGAATACAACCACAATAGGTGATATTACAATCAACCACGACTCGGAGCGCATTCCTTTAGCTAGTAAAGAACGTTCTTCTATGCAAGGACGCATCCCGTATTACGGGGCCACAGGAATTATGGGATATGTTAACCGTGCGATTTTCAAAGGTGATTATGTATTGCTTGCTGAAGATGGATCAGTAATGGATGAGAATGGATACCCTATAATACAAAGAATCTCCGGCGAGACATGGGTTAATAATCATGCTCACGTATTAGAGCCAGCGAATGGATATCATTGTCGCTTGCTAATGATGATTTTAAAGCATGTTCCTGTAGTGTTAATAAAAACCGGTTCAATACAAATGAAAATCAATCAAGAGAATATGAACAAATATCATGTTCTTAATATTCCAGATAAATTAAAAAGTAAAGCAAACTCAATATTTGATAATATTGATGCAGAATTACTCAGAATAAATGATGAAACCAACCAGCTCACTTCTCTCCGCGATTTCCTTCTTCCCATGCTCATGAATGGGCAAGTAACGTTCAAGGAGGACGCTTAAATGGCAAGGCCTAAGAAAGACGGAGAAACCCTAAGCCTGTACATCGACAGGGCTGTAAAAAAGCGGCTCCAGCAGTACTGCGCTGAAACCGGGCAGACCCAGACAATGGCGATTGAGCGTATGCTTACTGAAGAGTTAAACAGATACTTCGCTCAGCCGGAAGGCAAACGCATTCCTATTCAATAGAAAATCGGGCGATTTCCCGCCCGATTTTTCTTTTGCCGCCACATGAAACTGCCGCAAACACACCCGGCAACAAGCGCAGTGCCGCCAGAAGGTTCGGCGATATAGGCCGGAAGGCGCTTTTCCACCTAAGATGCCGAAAGACAATGCAGAACAGCACTGTGCCGCTGCAACTGGTAGCGCCAAGCAGCGCAGATGAACCGGACAGGGATGGCGCTTCTGCCCCCTAAAAACAATGCAGGAAGTGTCTCATCCCCATCATTGGAGAGTGTTCTTTTCCCATTTTTTAGGCGATTATTCTTGCCAACTGCAAAAGCTGCATGGAAAAGCATGCAGTTTTTTATTTTTCCGGTGTTACCCAAATACGGTCTATATTCTGCCCTACCCCCGCAGCAATACGAATTGTAAGCCGGTCGTCATGCCGACAAGGAGGATATATTTTGACAAATTCTAATAGAAGGAGACGTATTTTTGCAAAAGCTGGCGCCGTTGTTGGCGCACTGGCTATGGCAGGCGCAATGCCCGTAACCAGCGTTTTTGCCGCTGAGGGCACTACATATGCGCCAGTTGCCGGTGGCAACGCTGTATTTGAAAAGTACCTGACAATGAACTCTCAGTCTGAGGTTCCTAACGCCACATTCAAATTTTCCATCGATGGTGGTGTAACAGCACTGGATTCTGACGGTACATCTACACTGCATGTTTACGCAGGCAACGATGCTAACAACGTTGTTGGCGCTCCGACAATCAGCGATGCTGTATTTGCCCAGGGCGACACAACATATGATGCCATTCAGGATCAGCCGGCATCCGTAACAGTTCGCAATCAGGACGATGGCAAGACCACTAACAAAGATCTGCTGACACTGGATACTGGAAAGAAGTATGCACGTCACGATGTGACAGTTGATTTCTCTGGTGTGCAGTACAAAGAGCCGGGCGTTTACCGCTATCTGATTACTGAACAGGCAACAACCAACCAGGGCGTTACAAATGATGCAGACAACACAAGAGTAATGGACGTATATGTCAATGACGACAACGGCACCCTGAAAATTGGCGGCTATGTGTTACAGAATGCGGAGCCGGATGGAACTGTAAAGCGTGATGGCACAGGTACAGCTGAAAAGTCTAAGGGCTATACCAACGACTATACCACTCACGACCTGACCATCAGCAAGACCGTATCTGGCAATCAGGCTTCCCACGATGAGTATTTCAAGATGACGGTCAAGCTGTCCAACGCCGTTGCTGGCACAGTCTACGATGTAGACCTGTCCAATGCAGACGCAACAACAAAGACTGGCGGTGTCAACACAGAGGCTCACACCAACCCCGCAACACTGACAGTTGGCGCAGATGGCACAGTTACACAGGATTTCTGGTTACAGAACGGTCAGTCCATCAAGATTCAGGGTCTTGCTGATAAGACAGCATATTCTATCAATGAAGATGCCGACCTGATGGATAAGGAAGGTTACGATCCGGCGGCTGAGGTTACTGGTGATACCAAGACAGGTGATGGTGATGCAGAAAAGGATATTGCCATGGATGCATCCACATACACTGTGACAGATGACGCTATCACGGCCGATACAACCGTTGCATATACAAACGTCAAGGAAGGCAACACGCCGACAGGCGTAATCATGGCAGTTGCACCGTTTGCCACAACTGGCATTGCCGGTATTGCTGGTGTAGGTGCAGTCATTGTTTCCAAGCACAAGAAGAAGGACGAGGAATAAGAGCCAACCCTGATTCCACGGACAGTCCAATTAGCATAGGACGCCAATAAGAGGGCAGGGGCAGTTGCTGCCTTTGTCCTCTTTTTTTAATGGGGGGGGCACTCCACCTAACGGGCGACAGAAAGGATGGTATTATGCGTTATTTCAAAAGATTCTTGCTGAAAGTCCTGATTTATGCAGGCATTCTTGTTGTTTTGTTTGGATTTATCTTTGGTCTCAGGGTTACCTATTCAAGCGCAATGTATCCATCCATAAAAGATGGCGATCTGGTGATCGTCTACCGACTGGACACGATCAATCCCGATGATCCGGTGCTTTACAAAAGCAAAGACGGCACAGAAAAGATCGGACGAGTCAAAGCGATTGCAGACAGCACGATCGATATATCGGACAAGGGCGAAGTTAGTATCAATGGCGGAAAGATCACGGAAAATGTGTTCTACGCCACAGAACCTGGCGACACGCTCACATATCCGTACACTGTGCCAGATGATTCATATTTTGTGCTGAATGACAACCGTCGCAACACTGACGATTCCCGTACGCAGGGTGCCATTGTCAAAAAGGATATCGTTGGCAAAGTCGTGTTTGTTATCAGGCGGAGGGGCATATGACCGCTAAGAAATTCTGGTATGGGGCAGGTGACGTACTGGACAGGATAATGACACTACTGTTTTTACTGCTGTTATTTTTGTCGGCTTACTCTTTGTACGACACCATCAAGGTGTACGACAGGGCAAACGATAAAACCTTGTTGCAATACAAGCCAAAGCTGCTGGATGATGGCACAGTTGATGATAGTCACAACTTACCAGGATCAGTTGCATGGCTCACAATCAACGATACTACGATCGACTATCCGATTATGCAGGCGGAGGACAACACAAAATACCTCAACACCGATCCGTATGGCAAAGCATCTATCACCGGCTCCATCTTCCTTGATGCCAGAAATGCGGATGATTTTTCCGACAGTTTCAACCTCATCTATGGTCATCACGTAGAAGGTAAAACCATGTTTGGTGCACTTGATGAGTTTGCAAACCAATCATATCTTGAGAGTCATTCTTCCGGAACTCTGGTTGTTGGAAAAACTGTTTATAAACTTCATCCGTTTGCACTATGTACTGTTTCGCAAAGAAACGATTATGTGTTTGGACATCCGGAAACGACGTCAATCAGTGATGTTGGCACAATCATACAAAATGATTCTGTTGCACTGACAGAACATAATAGCAGACTCAGGATTGTTGCCTTATCAACGTGCAAGGCAGATCCGTCAGATTCAGACAATCGCACAATACTGTTTTGCACAATCGAATAAGGCACTTTTGAGTCAACAGCAAACAGCTAAAATCACAGGCTTGTAAAAGCCTTGGTTGATTACCCTGAGCCACCGCAAGCCAACGTATTTCACTCGTTGGTTAGGCGGTCATCACCGTAAACCGTATTATTTTCATTGCTGCAGAATATAACAAACGAAAGGCGCCAGACTTCGCACCTGTCTGCAGATCAAGTGTGTGAAAGTGAAAAGCAGACGAAATCCTGTTCCGTTGCAGGCACTTGAGTTCTGCATAAAGGAAATGCTAGTGATTGCCATAAGGTAATTACCGGCAGGAATCCTACGTCATTCAGACGGAGGAGAAAGTCAAAGACGATCAGCTCCACTATGGCAGTCAGATGCAGAGCTAGGATCTGTTCTCCGCCATTGATCTGGCATTTAATGAAAGGATGGTATTATGAATAATCTGACCAGTGATAATAAAAACAAAAAGAAACATTCAAAACTTTCTATCTGCATGACAGTCGCTACGGCGATGATTATTGGTTTAACTTCAGCATTTGGACTGAGCCGTATCAACGCCGCTGAAAACGAAAAAAATATAAAAACAATCACTGTGACAAAAAAGTGGGAAGGCGATACTGGTAAAGAAAACCTCCGCCCTGACAACGTGCAGATCAACATGGAGATCGAAGAGAAAAAGCAGAAATCAGATTTTAATTACGCGGTTTCTGTTTATGGTATCGGACAGGATGTGGACGAAAACGGAAAAGTTATGGGCCTGACATTTGGCCCGGCAACAGGTGATGATTACTCCAGTAAGTCTGTCAGCCACACACCTTCAGGCAATACCACAGGCGATAACGCGATTGATGGTCAGTCGCATGCTCACCGGTGCATTCATGATGATACTTGGTCTCAGATTATTTACTGGAACTCTGTAGATCCGGATGTTTATGAGCAGTGCATTGGAAGCGGAGACACTTTATCCTGCACAAAAGCCGTTCCAATTACGATGAACGATACGATTGGCAGTCTTACTCAGCATGGAAATAATACGATGATTGGCGACGGATATTCTACATTTACCAGATCAGAGCTGAAAGATGAATATACCATCTGGAATCCAGCAAGCGTTGAATCCGCCTACAACAACGAAACCTATAACAATACCGCAGACGCATGGGGCACAACTAAAAGTGGCTGGGCCGGCTCTCGGATTCGCGCTGTTCTGAACGGAACCGATGACACAACAGACAAGGATGTGGCCAATGGCGTTCATGATGGGGCGTTTGGATATTATGGAGACGGGGCTGCAAACGGTCCAAAAGACAGAGGACAGGTCACGGATATCAGTAATGTTACATCATCAAATGCACTGATCTCATGCTTCCCAGAAGAACTTCAGCAGGCAATTGGAAAGAAAGCTGTAAAAGCTGATACACAGTGGAATAAAACAGATGGTTCATCCTTAAAAACGACTTATGACAAACTCTGGCTGTTTTCGTTCTCGGAACTGTATCCGGTCAGGACAAACACAGCCGCAAGCTGGCAACGAGGAAATCAGATCTATGAGGGCGTTGAGAATGACTATTCTAGATCTGATGAGAGCCACAAAGGAATGTATCAGAGAAATGTCGCTTTAGGTGCACAGAACCTTGGACTTAAAAACGGCGAAAGCCAGGACAAGGCACGCGCTCACTGGGTTACATGGAACTATGTTCAGTCAAAGTTCCAGATTAAATATGGCTCAAGCCGCTGGTGCTGGCTGCGTTCGACTGGTACGGACGATTCAAACCTCGCAGGCTACGTATATTATAGTGGTTCCTTGGGTAGTGCCCCCGGCCCTTTTTACCGTGGGTCGCTTGCTCCTGGCTTTAGTCTTGCCCGATAAGTGCATCGTTAAGTTTGAGATTTACCCAAGAAAGGAGAAGGAGGCATGTTTTGGTGAAGAAATGTTTAAATACAATGGCTGCAGTTTTGATCAGTATGACGTGTCTGTTGCCGTCATCTTTGACGGTGTACGGCGAAGATGGTGCACCAAATGCTTCTCCAGAGCCATCTGCGCCTGCCGATGCAGTTGCAGATGATGGCACGGCTGAGAACGCTGGTGCCGGTGAAGAAAGAAAAGCCGGCATTTCAGATAGTGATGAGGCATCAAAGTTGGACAGTACTGAAAAAGAAGATAATGCAGATGAATCGTCAGATTCGGCATTGACAGCATCTCCTTCTCCAGGCAGCTCTCAAAAAGATGAAAAAGCAGATTCGAGCACTGAATCACCAGATCCAGCACCAAAGAAAGCTATTTTGAAAGCCTTAGCAGTCAGCAGTGCCAGTGGCGCATTCACATTGACCCTTCAGAACGACGATGGAACAATTTCAAAGAAAAACAATACTGCGGCCGGAACACTTTCGTCCGATCAGAAAACACTTACCATTACAGATGGCCTGAAACCAGACTCAGATGAACTTGATACATTAAACCAGTATGAAGTGAGTCATGACAGCACAGACGCTTATATCTTTGATGGATGGTTTACGGATGATGGAATAATGCTCTATCGCCCATACGGTAAAAATGCAAATGATGGTACATACTGGAATCTTGATAAGTATGTTGGCGGCAAAGATCTTACACTTCATGCACAGTGGGTGAAAGCGTCTGTTCTCCACTATGACGGAAATGGCGGAACAACTGATTATCCGATGCCGGTATATACATTTGATCCAGCAAAGCCATTCTCGTTGACATCAAACACATATGTAAAAGACGGATATGTATTTGCCGGGTGGAATACCGCCGCAAACGGTACCGGTACAGCGTATCAGGAGGATCAGAATGTCAGTCTTTCTGGTAACACAACACTTTACGCACAGTGGGTTCCTCAAAAACAGACTATTGATCAGGCAGCTAATGGCGGTGCATTTACAATTGTAAACAACACTTTGAAAAACTATCAGTATAAGATTACCGAAAAGAATTATTTCCCACATTATGTTTCCTCTGTCGGCAACGGAAAAGTATATGATTTGTCCGACCTTCAGGATGGCTTAACTGTGACAAACACAAGAGTGGCCGTTGTTACATTTGATAAGAACGCAGATGATGCTTCGGGCGATGGTGTTTTACAGCAGGCGCCGCTGAATCAGCCGACGGTTCTGAATGATAATCCTTATACCAGAGACGGCTATATGTTCGCTGGATGGAACACGAAGCCGGACGGAACTGGTGATGCGTATGATCCGAAGCAGCTACATTCATTTGGCGATGATATAACGCTTTATGCACAGTGGGTTCCATTAAAGCAGTCTGAAAAGATCACTTATGATACAAACAAAACGGATTCCACATGGACAAAGGTATCAAGCGGGTCTTTGGTTGTTCCAAGTGATTCAGATACCTATTCTGCAAAATTCTATGAATCGTTACAATTAAGATATTCCAGTGATGCGGCAAAATGGAACCCAAAGACAGACAATGATCTGACAGGCGATAATAAAGACCAGTTGACCATTACCAATGACAAGAAGTTTCCTGTTTATTTCCACGGAAATGGTGCAGATAATGATGCCGACGGTATGCCGGTTCCTCAGTATTTTGCCAGAAATGAGACAGCCGCTCTGATAGCCAATCTGTTTACAAAGAAAGGCTATGTGTTCATTGGCTGGAAGATTGGCAATGAAAAGGATGGAAAGATTGTCTATGAGAATGCTGATCCATATACGGTTGATTATGGAAATATGGCTTCGTTTACGGAGAACACTCATTCCGATCAGGGAATCAATCTTTATGCACAGTGGGCACCGCTGAAAACATTACAGGATGGCTCAGAAGGCGCAGGAACGTACAACATTACTCTGAGCAAGAGCAATGAAGCCTCGGACGATAAGAACACCTGGAGTCGTTCTGTTGATCTGCCGACTGATACGGCTGAAAATAGCTATGATGTTACAAAGATCTATGAGAATGATCCGGACTATTATGAATCGTCAAACGACAGCAGTAACCCAGCTGAAATCAAAGATGATGAGGTGACTATCATAAACAAGAATATAACTTCATCACTGACGATTGAAAACCATGTGACTGGAAACCTTGGCAGTCGTGATAAGCCGTTCAAATTTACTGTAAAGATGACCAAAGGAGCGGATCATCCGATTACTGGTGATAAGTTGGCGGTCCTGATAAATGGTAAAAGGCAGAATCTCTCTTTTGACGACAAAGGACAGATAGAGCTTAGTCTCCAGAGCGGCGACAAGGCTGTCATTACGCCACTTTATAACGGCACATCTTACAGTATCACGGAAAGTGACTACAAACAGGATGGCTATGAATTGACCGACAAGAGCACAAGCGGGGTGCTGAGTTCTGATACAACTGCTATTTTTACAAATAATAGGGCGGCAGGCATTCCAACAGGACTTTTCGATATTTTTAGAAAATTGTGGTGGATTGTTCCGATTGCGGCAGTTGCTATGGCTATCGGTATTTACATTAAGCACCGTTCTATGGCGGGCAAACACTGCTAACTACTCGGTCAGTCACCTTCTCGGCTACAAGTAACCGAGCATGGCAGGACTTCCAGCCCTGACTTGCAAGGCCGCAAGTAGAGCACGCATAAGAACGTGCAGATGACTAGCCTCAGCAGAGAACACAACAGCTCTGCTGCGTCCGCAATGTGATTACACATAACCACGATGCCCTAATGGTGAAGTGCACAGGCAACATATACCGCACAAAGAGAATGTGCATGTGACCTGATCTTCAAGCATTGCGAACATTGGCGAAGGGCAACTGTAAGTAACTGGTTGTGCAGCGAAAGCAGAAGACGCCGTGAGGCGGAAGGCACAGTAATGTAGCCTTCAGATCACGATCGGCTGACGTAATCAGCCTGGAAAGTGAGGCGTGAGGCCATGCAGAAAAACAAAACTGTACTTGTAATCGGATTGAACGGGCTTGGCCTTATGCCATGCACGCCAAGAAAGGCAAACTGGTTGGAGCAAAAATCACCTGCTCTTTTTTCTCTTACATGACTGCTTTCAAAGTGTTAGGCTCTGCGCTTTCTCTACGTTATTGATAGGGTAGAAAACCCTCTACGCTGTTTACGTTATTTACGGGGTAAATCGGACTACAGATAACCATATCGTGGCGATCCGGTGCTGCACAGCATTGCGGCAAGAAGCTGTACCGGCCATGTGATCTATCTCAGTGCAACACCGGATGAAGAGCTGAAAAGAAGGGTGAAGGAAGGAACCCTTATGCATCTCAGGCTGTATACAAGGCCGCATGGAAAGCCGATCCCCGTTCCCAGGATTATCACTGCTCCACTTTTTGTATCGCTTTGCATTCTGATGCACTGGCTGCGTGAGCATTCTGAACATGGCCGCATGGTGTTTGTACCAACCATTTCAATGGCAGGATGGCTTGGCCGTCTGCTTTCTGTTCGGGAAGAATGCTTTGTTTTAACAAGCAAAACAGAAAACAGAGATGCTGTGATCGAAAAGTTCCGCCAAAGCAATGCAGGATTGATCGTTGCAACAACAGTTCTGGAGCGCGGTGTGACCTTTCCGGATGTGGATGTGTGCGTCTTTCACGCAGATCATGGTGTCTTTGATGAAAGCAGTCTGATTCAGATGGCAGGCAGAGCAGGTAGAAACTTCTTCAATCCGTATGGAGATATTCTGTTTCTTTGCATGCAGAAAAGTGCTGCTGCGATTGCCTGCCGGAAAACACTGGAGAATGCCAATGCAATGTCTGATGTGTCATAAAGAGATCGGCTCTGACAGCCTGTATGATCTGCTGGTATCCAATGATGTCCTGTGTTCTGCCTGCCGGGGCAGCTGGAAGCGCATTGATCTGCATTTTCAGATTGCCGGTGTGCCTGCCTATGCCCCATGGCTGTACGAAGAACATTTTTCACATGCTTTGATTCAGTATAAAGAGGCAGGGGATGAAGCCCTGGCACCTGTATTTTTCCAATTGGATCAAAAGAAACTGAAGCGAAAATACCGGAACTGGTATGTCTGTGCGATGCCAAGCACGGAAAGAAAGAGAAAACTGCGTGGTTTCAGCCATCTTGCCCTGATGTATGACTGGCTTGGTGAGGTGCATGAGCCATTTGGCCTGAGGGAGCAGCTGGATCAGAAAGCAAAAGGGATTGAGAGAGAGCGGATGGCTTCCAATCTTTTTCTGCAGGAACCTGTTGATGCAAAAAAGATTCTGCTGGTGGACGATACGGTCACAACCGGCGCAACGCTGCGTGGTGCACAATGCGCACTGGGATCTGTCCGTTATGTGGAAATATTGTGTGCATCGGCGAATCACCGCTTTGTTAAAGATCGTGGGAAGAGGGTGGGAAAATGGCCTGCAGCGCCATGATGCGTGGACTTTTGACAGTTGGAATAATATAATGTACTGGCTGTAAAAACGACAGAAAGAGAGGTTTCCATGGCAAATTTTATTTCCAAGCTCTTTAATGAGGATGCCAGAAAGCTGAGACAGATTGAGAAGAAGATTCAGCCGGTGCTGGATCTGGAAGAAAAATACAGAAATATGAGTGATGAGGAGCTCAAAGCAGAGACGCCCAAGCTCAGGCAGCGTCTGGCGGATGGTGCCAGTGAGGATGATATCTTTGCGGAGGCATTTGCGACGGCGCGTGAAGCCTGCCGGCGTGTGATCGGTGAGTTCCCATACAAGGTTCAGCTGATGGGTGCTGCCGTGATGTGCGGCGGTGATATCGCTGAAATGAAGACTGGTGAAGGTAAGACCCTGACTTCTGTCATGGCTGTTTACCTGAATGCATTAAGCGGCAAGGGCGTGCATGTCGTCACAGTCAATGAATACCTCTCTCAGCGTGATGCCCAGTGGATGGGACAGATTCACAAGTGGCTCGGCCTGACAGTTGGTCTGAACCTGCGCCAGTTGACAAGGGCACAGAAGAAGGCTGCCTATGCCTGCGACATTACCTATACGACCAACAGTGAGCTTGGCTTTGACTATCTGCGTGACAACATGGTCACACGTGTGGAAGACCGTGTCATGCGGGGATTGAACTATGCCCTGATCGATGAGGTCGACTCCATCCTGATTGATGAATCCCGTACACCGCTGATCATTTCCGGCGGTCAGAAACAGACGGCCAACCTGTATCTGCAGGCAGACCGCTTTGTCAAGAGACTGAAGGCGGATGAGGACTATGAAGTGGATCTCAAGACCCGTACAGTCCAGCTGACAGAGCAGGGTATTGCCAAGGCTGAGAAGGTTTTCCGTGTTGAGAATCTGTATAATCTGCAGCACACGGCATTGCTGCATCATATCAATACGGCGTTGAAAGCCAACTATGTCATGGCCCGCGATGTGGACTATGTCGTGGATGAGCAGGATGATGAGATCGTCATCGTCGATCCCAATACCGGCCGTCTGATGAAGGGCAGACAGTGGTCTGATGGTCTGCATCAGGCAGTAGAAGCCAAGGAAGGCATCTCCATCAAGCAGGAAACAGCCACACTGGCAACAATTACCTATCAGAACTTCTTCCGTCTGTACAACCGCCTGTCTGGTATGACCGGTACTGCCAAGACCGAAGAAGAAGAGTTCCTGGAAATCTACAACATGTATGTGTTTGAGATTCCGACCAATAAGCCGGTCATCCGTGTGGATTATCCGGATGCGGTCTTTGGCACCAAGAAGGCCAAGTTCTCTGCGCTGGTGGATGAAGTGGCCGAGCGTCATGCCAAGGGACAGCCGGTGCTGGTTGGCACCATCGCCGTTGAAACTTCGGAACTGATTTCCAAGTATCTGAAGGAACGTCATATCCCGCATGAAGTGCTGAATGCGAAGAACCATGCGCGTGAAGCACAGATCATTGCCAAGGCAGGTCAGAAGGGTGCTGTGACCATTGCAACTAACATGGCTGGACGTGGTACCGATATCAAGCTTGGCGAGGGTGTGCGTGAACTGGGCGGTCTGTGTGTGCTTGGTTCTGAGCGCCATGAATCCAGACGTATTGATAACCAGCTGCGCGGCCGTGCGGGCCGTCAGGGCGATCCGGGTATGTCCCGCTTCTATGTATCCGTGCAGGATGATCTGATGGTCAGATTCGGGTCTGAGCGTATGGAAGGTCTGTTTGCCTCTCTGGGTGATCAGGCGGTGGAGTCCAAGGCCGTATCCAAGGCAATCTCCAGTGCCCAGCGCAGAGTTGAGGGTGTGAACTTTGACGCCCGTAAGCAATTGCTGCAGTACGATGATGTGATGCGGCAGCAGCGTGAAGTGATGTACCAGCAGCGCAACTTCATTCTGGAGAATGAAGATGTGCATGAAGTCATTCAGGATATGTTCAAGCGTGTCATTTCCGATATCATCGGTGCTCATCAGGATTCTGACAACAAGGGCGCTGTGGATAAGAAGGCAGTGGTTGAGGCTTTGAATAACATTGGCTTCAAGAACATGGTCAAGGAAGAAGATCTTGGTGAGATGGACCAGGAAGAGATGACCGGCTTTGTGGTAGATAAGGCCTGGACGTATTATGAAGACAAGATTGCACCGGTGAAGGAACAGATCAAGCCGGTGGAGAAGGAAGTATCGCTGCGTACGATTGACCGTGCATGGTCCAATCATATTGATACGATGGAGAAGCTGCGTACAGGTATCGGCCTGAGAGGGTATGCGTCTGCCAATCCGCTGCAGGCATATATCGAAGAGGGTTATACTTTGTTCCAGGATATGATGCAGACAATTGCCCAGGAAATTGTGGCGTTCTGCATGAATGTAAGAGTCATTGACAATCGTCCGAAGAAAGAAGAGGAGAAGAAAGCCTGATGGAATTATTTGAGATGAAGCAGGGCATTGCCCAAAGCCGAGCAAAAATGGAGCAGCTCGGCTCCTCTCTTTGACCTCGCGTCTAAGCAGGAGAAAATCAAAGAGAATAATCAGCTGATGGAGGCACCTAATTTCTGGAATGACCAGAAGAAGGCACAGAAGCTGATTCGTGAAACAAACAATATGAAATCATTGGTAGATACGCATACGGCGATCTCCAATGAACTTGCGGATCTGGCAGAAGGAGTGGATGAGCTTTCCTCTTCCTTTGACCCGGATATGAACGACCTCATTCAGGAAGAGTATCAGGATGTCATGAAGAAGTTTTCTGATTTTGAGATTCAGGTGCTTCTTTCCGGTCCCTATGATGACCATAATGTCATTCTGGAAATTCATCCTGGTGCCGGCGGCACAGAGGCGATGGACTGGGCCGGCATGCTGTACCGCATGTATACCCGCTATGCAGAAAAGAAGGGCTACAAGCTGACACTTCTTGACTATGAAGAGGGTGAAGAAGCGGGTGTCAAGTCCGTGACGCTCAAGATCGAGGGCCATATGGCCTATGGCTATCTCAAGGGAGAAGCCGGTGTCCACAGACTGGTCCGTATTTCCCCGTTTGATGCCAATGCCAGACGGCATACAAGTTTTGCCAGTGTGGATATCATGCCGGAATTTGAGGATGATCTTGAAATTGAGATTGATCCCAATGATCTGGAAGTCATTACCATGCGTTCTTCCGGTGCCGGCGGCCAGCACATCAACAAGACTGACTCTGCTGTGCGTATGACGCATAAGCCTACTGGCATCACAGTTTTCTGCCAGACACAGAGATCTCAGCTGCAGAACCGTGAGGCCTGCCTGAATATGCTGAAATCCAAGCTGCTGCAGCTGCGCATCAAGGAAAATGCAGAAAGAGCAGCGGCTGTGCGGGGTGAGGTAAAGGCCAATGAGTGGGGCTCTCAGATCCGCTCCTATGTCTTTGCACCATATACAATGGTCAAGGATCTGCGTACCGGCTATGAAACCGGCAATATCCAGAGTGTCATGGATGGCGATCTGGATGGTTTCATTGACAGCTATCTGCGTTCGCAGATCACCAGTGACTGATATGGCAAAACAACTGACATATACCATTACAGACAAAGAAAACGGTCTTGCAGTCAAGACCGTTTTATCTAAGTCTCTTCATCTTTCCAGAAGAGAAATCTCCCGTCTCAAATTCACCAATGGACTCTTTCTCAATGATGTTTCCTGCCGTGTAACCCAGCCGGTCAAAACAGGTGATATTGTGCATCTGATCTTTGCGGAAAAGGATACGGCCCATGCACAGAGAATTCTGGGCAAACCGGATATTCTGTATGAAGATGAAGATCTTGTCATTGTAAACAAGCCTGCCGGCATGCCGGCTCATCCTTCCCATGAACATCTGGATGATGATATGGGTACGCTGTTGCAAAGCTGGTACCATGGCAGGTTTACGATCCGGGCCATCGGCAGACTGGATAAAGATGTTTCCGGGGTCATGGTTTATGCCCGCAGCCAGCCTGCTGCTGCCCGTCTTTCAAAGCAGCGGGAACAGGATATTCTGCACAAGGAATATCTGGCGATCATCCAGGGACATATGGATCAGAAAAGCGGCATGCTGGAATATCGTCTGAAGAAAGTGGAAGGCCGCAAGGACCGTGTGGTCAGTGCCGATGGCCAGCTTTGTCAGACATGTTATGAAGTGATCCGCGAAACAGATGATTTCAGCCTGGTGAAAGTACATCTTTTAACGGGCAGAACACATCAGATCCGTGCTGGCTTTGCCTGGTGCGGTCATCCTTTGGTGGGAGACCGGCTGTATGGGGGATTGGACCTGCTGTCTTTTCCTGCTCTGCACTGTGCCAGCATTCAGCTGGAACAGCCCTTTACCCATCAGAAGATTCATGCCGAAGCGCCATTGCGTGAGGATATGGAAGCTTTGCTAAAAGAAAAAGAACGCTGATCAGCGTTCTCAGTGATTTGGCGTAAACCAGAAATATGCAGCTTTGCCATCAAGATCAACCCCATTCTGGAAGTTGATCTTTTTGTTTGTCAGAAGTTCCGTGCCTTCCTGCACTTTGAAGTCTGCATCCAGGTGAATGGGTGCATCAGAAATATTGATGGCAAAGGTGAGCTGTCCTTCTTCACTGTGTCTTGCAAAGATCAGCTGTTCATTTTTAACCATGATCTGCTCGTAGTCACCATCCGCAAAGACACGGTGTGACAGCCGCATCTTTGACATGGCAGCGATGGTATCTGTCAGTGCATTCCACTCTGGCTTGTCAAAATATGGCCGCAGGGGATCGTCACTGTCATTCGTCTTCTTTCCCTGTGCACCCCACTCCGAGCCATAGTAGATGCATGGCATGCCAGGCATTGCATAGACAAGGGCATAAGCCAGGGGCAGATCACGTGGATCCTGCAGAACGGAGGCGATACGGTTAACATCGTGGTTATCCACAAAGGACAGAAGATGCCTGCCGCGGTACAGCGTCCAGGGATCATTACCGAACTGGCGGTTATAGGAATAGGCAATCTCAAACAGATTGTGGCTGTTCAAAGAGGAATAAATGCCCTTGCGGCATTCATAGTTGGTCACCGAATCGAGGTGGCAGTCATTGAGCAGGACATTGTAGTCGCCGCCGATCATTTCTCCTAACAGCAGGAAATCTTTGCCGTAGTTCTGCACATGGTCATGAAGCTGCCGCAGGAAGTTTCGATCTACCATGTAGGCGACGTCCAGCCGCAGACCGTCAATGTGGAACTCCTGTTCCCACAGATCGATACTGTCCAGCAGGTATTTACATACTTCCGGGTTCTGCAGGTTGAGCTTGACGAGTTCATCATGGCCTTCCCAGTTCTGATACGTAAAGCCGTCCTTTGCCCACGTATCGTTGTAGTTGATATAGAACCAGTCGGAATAGGGGCTGTCCCACTTTTTCTCCTGGACATCACGGAATGCCCAGAAACCTCTGCCGACATGGTTGAATACACCATCCAGCACGACTTTGATGCCTGCTTGATGCAGAGCATCACAGACTTGCCTGAAATCTTCATTGGTGCCAAGGCGCACATCAATCTTATGGTAGTCACGGGTATCATAGCCATGCCGGTCAGAATCAAAGACCGGTGCAAACCATACAGCTGTTACGCCAAGTTTCTGCAGATGCGGCACAAAGTCCAGCACATGCAAAACTCTGTGAGAAACAACACCATCATTTTCATGAGGACAATCGCAGAGTCCAAGCGGGTAGATCTGATAGAAAATCTGATTGAAATCCATGTTCATCCGACCTTTCCATTGGTGAATTCTCCCTACCCTGAAGGATAGGGCCTCTGACTGCCTTACGGCAGCGGAACTCCCCCGATTCACTATGGGGCTTCCTGGCTCCAGGGTATTTTGAAGCTGAGGCTTCTGCGGAGCGCAGCTTCTCAGAAGCACGCGTTTCTGATACCTTCAGAGCTTTATCCGCAGCAGGATATTTCATCCGCCCGGTTCCGTTTCTTCCTCTGGTTCCACGGCTGCCGAAGCGGTTATCCTGCTGCGGTGATGCTGTCTATATCGCAAGTGCATACATTTCTGATGCACGGAGCTGTTTTGTGATCTTATATGCAGCAGACCATTGCTGTCTGCGTGGCTGATTCCAATTGATGCTGGGATCAATGACTTTGATGAGAAGAGGCACTTTTTCCTGGATGCCCATGCCGCGTCTTGCAATGGCGGCAGAAGCGCCTTCATGGACAGACATGCCATACCGCTTCATGAAGATGAGCTTTCCTGCCTGGGATGTATATGCAGGATGCACCTTCTTCAGGGCGATGCCGTACTTATAGCTTTTGGATTCCGCAAGTGCAGTGACGGTCGAATACGCAAACCGTGAAGTGACAAAGTTTTTCTTTTTACTGCCATAACGGTTTGCAGTATGCTTCAGCTTCAGGCACTCCATCACAAGCGGTTTTGCAGATTTACGACACCAGCAGTATGCCTCATCCAATGCAGACGAGATGATCTGTTCTGCATGACCGGAAGAAGCACCTTCCAGATCGAATCGGATGACTTTGTGACGCAGAATGTTGCCGCTTCCGTCGGTCTCGCTGATCGACAGATTGTCATAGTTGGTATCCATGCCAATACAGCCATCGCCTATGAATTCGACCATTCTCTTCTCGGGAACGGTGACGATGCATTGGATCAGGAAGGATCCGCTCGTCTCAATGATGCGCCACGAGACAGCGTGCCTTTCATGTGCCGGCAGTCCGACAGCCTGGTTCACGAATTCCTGTTTATAGGGGAACACCACGTTTTTCAGATGCACGAGAACGGGTTCCCCGTTTTTCATCTGCTGTGAGCGGTATATCAGCCCTCTGGTTTCTGTGCTATAGGAGAAGCGGAAGTTTCCCTGGGAAGCGTCCTTTCTGCCTGTAATCATCAATGCATGAGAACGCTTCTTCTGCCAAGCCCGTTTCCATGTCGCATGGTTCGGATATTTGCCATTGTTCTGCTGGCGGAAGAGCTTTTTGCCCCCATAGCAGACAGACGCGGGCTCATTTTCTCTGGCAATACGGTCTTTCAGAAGTTCCTTCCTCTGTTCCAGGTGGGCCAGTCTGTTCTTCAGCTCATGGATGCGTGGAATGATGTACTGTACCTCGAAGAGGTACGCATTCTCATAGCTCTGCATTGCTTTATAGGTGCGCAGGTTCATGACTTCAAAGCACTCGGTCTCCTTATCATAGCGCTCTTTAACACCGGACAGCTCATATGCAGGATCTTTCTTCTTTGACCAGCTTTTCAGTTTCTTCCGCAGGTTTTGCATTCGCGTGAGCTGCTGCTTTGTGCTCCTAATCTTGTTTTTATTATCTTTCAGTTGTTCCTGCCATTCCGAAATATTCTGTTTCTTCAGTTCCTTTGCGGACTGAAGAGCACCTTTTGCCTCAGTGATGGCGCTGTTCACAAAATGATCGTCCGCATGGTATTTCTGCTTCAGCTGCACATGCGCAGAAACAGGGTGCTCCTTTGTGCGGTTTTCTTTCTTCCGGCGGTCAGGGACACCTGTCGCTTCGCGGGCAGAAGTATTCTGTATTTCCTGCATAGCGGTCGCAGTGTGCTTGATCTGATTGAAAAGAGCGATATCGCACAGCAGCGCATTCAGCTCTTCCGGATCGAGACTGCCTTTACTGATGTGTCTGGAAAACAGTGTTCTGACTGCCATAACAGCGCCCCTTTCTATTTGGTTTAAATTTATATTTTACAGTCTTATTATACCGCATATTATGCACTTTTTCCGTATACTTAGACTGTAATATTCAATATTGGTTATATTTGAAAGGAGACAATCCATGAACGAATATCACAGCGCCCATGCCGTATACAGCCTGTCTTACCATATTGTACTGGTGACCAAGTACCGCCGGAAAGTGCTGACTGGCGATGTGGCAGACCAGCTCAAGTCAGAATGCATTCGTCTGATCGAAGACAAGAAGGGACACGTACAGGAGATCGAGACAGACGAAGACCATGTGCATATCCTTGCAGATCTGTCACCCTGCTATTCGGTGGTTGAAATCATTAATTCTCTGAAGGGAGTCACCTCCCGCATTCTGAGGAGGGATCATCTCCCTGAGATCAGCCGTCTTCTGCATGGAGACTCTTTATGGAGCGACAGCTACTATATTTCAACCACAGGCGGCGTTACCATCGAAAAGCTGAAAGCGTATGTGCAGTCTCAGCCTACAGAAGAGCACAAACGAAAGTACGTGAAATCCGGGAAGTACGGCAAATATCATAAAAAGAGGCGCAATTCATCCCCTGCCTGAAGTAAGGGGTCTTCTTGCGCTATCTTCGATAAAGTTATGAATCATTTCACTGGTGAGGGAGGCATTGCCGCCGGTATCAATGTCATCGGTTGGCTTGACCCAGCGGGCCACCCGCAGCTCATTTGAGTCCATGGTGATGGCATCACTGCCGATCACATGGGCATAAAAGCCAAACAGCAATGTGGAAGTAAAGCCCCATGGCTGTGATTTGTAATACGTCAAAGAGCCAACATCCAGACCGGTCTCTTCCTTGACTTCACGGATCGCGGTCTGTTCAATGCTTTCACCAATCTCATTGTATCCTGCCACAAGGGCGTATTTCTGATAGCGTCCATGCGCATATTTGGTCACCAGCAGCTCGCCTTTGTCATTGATCACAGCGACAATGACAGCGGGCATGATGCGGGGATAGACAAGATTGCCGCAGCTGGGACAGCGCATTGCCCGCTCTCTGGTATCCTTGACCATCAGGTGGCCGCATCTTCCACATCTCTTATTGATCTGCATCCAGGCATCAATCTGCCAGCCAGTGATGGCCGCAAAGGACAGCCACTTTGGTTCCAAGGTACGCAGGTTGTACGTATTGATGGAAGATACTGCAAGATCTTTGAGATCACTCAGAAAAAAGGCCGTATCATCAATCCGGAACAGATAGTCCAGATGCCGCTGATCCGGCAGGTCTTTTACCTGGAAAAAAAGATTGTCATGGTTGAGATGGACATTATTGCCATCAAAGGAAAAGACATAGTCATCTGCCCGGGGGTCTCTGGGCTTGTATTCATTATGCATGACATGCGGAGCGATATCCTGTATCATTCATGCCTCCATCTCTTACGTACTGCCAACATATATATAATAGACGAATAAAAAATGCAAAACAAGACTGGTAAAGAAGGGGGCAGAAGCTATTATAAAAGTACCAAGAGAAATCAAGCAGGATTCCCAATTGAAACGGAGGTAATGCTTATGAAGAAGGTGCTCCTCGAATATTAGTCCGAGTATTTCGAAACAGTGCAGAAAGGTTTCGGAATACGGGTATCATGGACCGGAAAAGCCGGATGAAAGAAAGTGAAAGTCTGCATGAGGACAGACCGATGGACAGGTTCGTCTGACAATTGATGCATTTGTTAGAGTGGCACGCAAGTGTCATGAGTGACTGAGATTAGCAAACAATCAGTGTGACAGCAGGCAGATCAAGGCTGAGATCGAGAGCAGCTGCACAGTTGGAAAAAACAGAAGAAGATTCTTCTGCGGATACAGAAATCCGTCTTCTACATCATTCCAGATTAAAAAGACCTGCATTGTGTGATGCGGGTCTTTTCATCTGCGTGCATTGTAATTTAAAAACTGAAAAATGACACTGGCAATGCTGAGAAGATATGGCACAAACAGGCTGTGCACAAAGATGGCAGACACAAGGCAGATCACCATGACAGTCGTATGATAAAGCTGTATGCGATTCTGCTTTGCAAGCAGGGTATCAGACATCTGTCTCTGGTATTTGAAGATGACAGGCAAAGAGGCAGGATCATTGCCTGGGATGATGATGTCGCTTGTATCATCCTGCATGCTGTGCATGCGGATTTGTAAAGAGGCACTGTGGCTGGCCATGTCTGTGCTGCAGACAAAAGCACATGCCTTTCCATTTTCTGTTTCCTTTTTCAGAAGTTCTTCCTTCTGATTCCAGGACACATTCCATTTCACCTCATCCACACCGGTTTCTTTCTGCAGATATCCGGCAGGACTTTTGGTGCCATGAGCGAGCAGTACAACATGCATGTCCTGCTGTTTCAATGATAATATGGCATCTTTTGCATGCGGCAGAATTTCCTTGCGGGCAGAAACCAGACCGATGATATGGGAACCATCATGCAATAGGCGTATCTCTTTGCCTTCTGTTTCCATTGCCTTGATCGCTTCATCCCAGGATGCTGTATCGAGCCTTGCTTTTTTGACATCTGCAGGTGTTTCCAGCTTCATCGTTTTCCCGCAGCTGTCATTCCTGATGGCACAGAAGGCGCCGGCGCTTTCACTGGTCAGCTTCTGACTGCGCAGATAGCGCTGCAATGCTTTGGCAAAGTGATCTTTGCGATGGGTAATGGCATCACCGGCATTCATCTCCATGATATGGATATCAATGTCTTTGCCAGGTAAAAAGTCACAGACTGTCAGTTCGCGGCTTGTGACAATATCATCCTGCTCGAGAAAGATGGTCTCAATCTTCTGATCTTCCAGACTGCGGCGTGTCTGTAAAAAGAGATTCTGTCTGGCAAGATCCAGACTGAAGGATCTTTGGGTCTTTGCTGTGAATGCTGCCATTGCGCAGGGATAGATGGATGCTGGAATGGCAAGGGCACTGACAAATGCAGCGCTCAACTGTCCGGTAATCAAAAGGGCAATGACAAAGACTGCCGCCATGATGCCGGCGCTGATCTGGATATCCTTTTTCTTTTTTGCAAGGATACCGTCAGGAACAGTGTCCGTATTCTGCAGCGCCTTGTGCCAGAGGCTTGCGATGGCAGTCTGACTGCCAGCCTTTTCAACACGGCATGTGCAGTAACCATGGCAGACTTTTTCACCGGCAAACAGATCATCCCTGACATGCTTTTCACCCTGACTGTTTTCAATCCGGACCGCGCCTTCCCTGATTGTGCCATCTGCCGGGATGGTATCTCCTTTCCGCAGGACGAGAAGATCACCTGGCTGCAATTCATCCGGGCTGATGGTCATTTCCTGACTGCCTTTCAGCAAGTGTGCTTTTTCCCTGACTTCTGCCGGGACAAATCTCTGCTTTTCCTGGTTTTCTTTTCTTTCTGCAGATGCCAGAAGAGAAAGGCGGATGCCTGTGACAGCAGTCCAGGCAGCTGCTGTGGCATGAATCTGGTTCTTTGTGATGAAAAGCAGACAGATCACTGGCAGAAACGCAATGAAGAGACATGCAGTGACGGCCTGATCATCCCACTGCCTGTGTTTCAGATGATGAAGGCATGTGACGGCCTGTTCTTTCTGCAGGCAGAGAATGGCTGCCAGTAAGCCAATGAAAAAAAGAGTGCTGCATGGCAGGATGAGAGCCAGTGGTGTCAGCAGAGAGATGCTGAAAGAGAGTCTTGTTTTCAGATTTCTGCTGTTTCCTGCTTCTGGCATGCAGGGAAGTGCTTCATGGCGCAGGCAGGCATCATAGCCGCATGCCTGGATGGCTTTGAGGATATCTTCTTTGGTGATTTTAGCATCATCAAAAGTGACATCCATGGTGCGGATCGCAGTGTTGACGGTGACCTGCTGGATGCCCGGCATGGATGAAAGATGGTTTTGTATCGTATCTGCACTTGCCGCAACGGACAGTGCATGAACAGCGAATATTTCAGTACGGGATGGCACAATGTTCTCCTTTGCGTTCCTTATCATATGCTGTTTTGAATGGCGTGACAATGGGTGTGTTGTTGTTCCTTCTGCTTTGTTTTGCATATAATGGAGTACGTTACGAGGTTAAATGAAAATGGAAATACAGGAAAGAATTGCGGCTCTGCGTGCATTGATGCAGGCCAGAAACATTGATGTGTATTATGTTCCCAATGAGGATGACCATCTGTCTCAGGAATATACGGCTGATCATTTCAAGTGCAAGTCATGGCTGACCGGTTTTACCGGTGATGCCGGCTGTGCCATTGTCACCAGAGACTTTGCCGGCCTCTGGACGGATGGACGCTACTTTACCCAGGCAGAGATGGAGCTGGCTGGCACCGGTGTGACACTGATGCGGCTGCGCCAGGAGGGTGTGCCCAATCCATTGGATTTTCTGATTCAGAACACACCGGATAACGGTATTCTTGGCTTTGACGGCCATGTGGTATCTGCGCAGGCTGCCCTTACTTTGAGCCGTGCACTTTCTATGCGCCATGCGTCCCTGCATATGCGTGAGGATCTGGTTGGCATGATCTGGAAGGACCGTCCGGCCATGCCTGAAAAGCCATTGTTTTTGATGGATGAAAAGTATACCGGTGAAAGTGCCGGTGAGCGTCTGGCCAGAGTCAGAAAGGCAATGGCTGAAAAAGGTGCGGATGTGCTGGTGCTGACGGCATTGGAAGATCCGTGCTGGGTATTGAATGTGCGCGGGGATGATATTCCGTGTACGCCGGTGCCATATGCCTTTGCCTTGATTGAAAAGGATCAGGCATCTTACTATGTGGCAGAAAAGGCTGTCTCATCAGAAGTGGCTGCCTATCTTGCCGGCTGGCATGTGTCTGTAAAGCCATATGGCAGTCTGCAGGCAGATCTTTCTTCCTTGTCTAATCAGGTTGTCTGGGCAGATCTTTCCGGTTTGAATGCGGAATTATATGATGCTTTGCGTGCCGGCCATAACCGTATTCTCAATGCCCATTCTCCAGTGGAACTGTTCCGTGCCATGAAGAATGAAACGGAAATTGCAAATATCCACCATGCTCATCTGAAAGATGGCATTGCCATGGTGAAGTTTGTCAAGTGGGTCAAGGATCATGCGGCATCTGGTACGATGAGTGAACTGTCTGCCCAGAATCATCTGTATGCGCTGCGGGCTGCACAGCCGGACTATCTGGAACCAAGTTTTCCGACGATTTCCGCATATCAGGCCAATGGTGCCATGATGCACTATGTGGCAACTGAAAAGCAGTATGCCATGTGTAAGCCGCAGGGCTTTCTGCTGGTGGACAGCGGCGGTACATACCGTGATGGTTCGACCGATATTACCCGTACGATCTCACTTGGCAAATTGACTGCGGAAGAGAAGAAGCTGTATACGCTTGTATTAAAGGGACATCTGGCATTGGCACGTGCCCGTTTCCTGTATGGCACCTGCGGCAACAATCTGGATATTCTGGCCAGAGGACCGTTATGGGATGAGGATATTGACTATCAGTGCGGCACCGGTCATGGGGTTGGCCATGTGCTTGGCGTCCATGAAGGTCCTCAGGCTGTGCGCTGGGGTGTGCCAAGTGCTGCCCGTCCTTCCTCAGTGCTGGAAGACGGCATGGTTGTGACGGATGAGCCTGGCGTGTATCTGCCGCATAAGGTTGGCATCCGTATCGAGAATGAACTGCTGGTGCGCAAAGGCACGCATAACTTCTATGGTCAGTGGCTGTACTTTGAGGACCTGACACTGTGTCCGTATGATCGGGATGCGATTGATGTCAGCCTGCTGGAAAAGAAAGAGATTGAGCAAATCAATGTCTATCACCAGCATGTGTATGATACGCTTTCTCCATATTTAAATGAGGAGGAAAAACAATGGCTATGGAAACAGACAAGAGAGCTGTGAAACTTGTTTCCTGGAATGTGAATGGCCTGCGCTCATGCATGAAGAAGGGGTTTTCTGACTTCTTTGCACAGGCGGATGCAGATCTGTTTGCGATTCAGGAGACCAAGATGCAGCCGGATCAGCTTGATGATTCGATGTCCTTTGACGGCTATTTCCGTTATATGAACAGTGCAGAAAGAAAAGGGTATTCCGGCACAATGGTTTATGCAAAGAAAGAGCCGCTGCAGGTCATTTATGATATTGACGGCGATACAACCAAAGAAGGGCGTGTGATTACGCTGGAATATCCGGATTTCTGGTTTGTATGTGCCTATGTGCCCAATTCCAAGGAACAGCTTGCCCGGCTGGATTACCGTATGGAATGGGAAGGATATCTGAAAGCACATCTTTTGAAGCTGGATCAGACAAAACCAGTGATTTATACCGGTGATCTCAATGTTGCCCATGAAGAGATCGATATCAAAAATCCGGCATCTAATCATCATAATGCCGGTTTCTCTGATGAAGAGCGTGCGAAGATGACGGAACTGCTGGCTGCCGGCTTTACCGATACGTTCCGGCATCTGTATCCGGATGCAGTGAAGTATTCCTGGTGGAGCTATCGATTCAAGGCAAGGGAAAGGAATGCCGGCTGGCGGATCGATTACTTCCTGGTATCCAATCGGATTGCAGGAAATGTCAAAGATTCTTTGATTTATGATACGGTGACTGGCTCTGACCACTGCCCGGTCGGCCTGCAAATTGAGTTTTAACAGCTTCGTGCGTATAATATACGGGTATTTTCTGGAGGAAAAGTTATGGACGTAAAGTCAGTCATAGAGGGTTACCGCGATGAACTGGTCAGCCGTCTGGGGAGTCTTGTGGCAGTGAATTCTGCCATGGGTACACCGGAGGATGGCGCACCGTTTGGACCGGGACCGAAGAAAGCATTGGAAACAGCTCTGTCCTTTCTGCAAGAGGATGGCTTCAAAACAGTCAATCTGGATAATTACATTGGATATGCTGAAATGGGTGAAGGCGAGAAGCTGATCGGCATTGTCGGTCATCTGGATGTTGTACCGGCCGCAAAGAGCGATGGCTGGGACACCGAGCCGTTTGAGATGACGGAGAAGGATGGCATTCTGTATGGCCGCGGCGTTTCCGATGATAAGGGTGCTGTGGTGGCAAGCATGATTGCCATGAAGGCTGTGCGTGACCTTGGCATCCCGATGAACAAACGTGTGCGTCTGATCATGGGAACCAATGAAGAGTCCGGCTCCAAGGGTCTTGCCTACTATGTCAAGAAGGAAGGCAGTGTTGACTATGGCTTTACACCAGATGGTGAATTTCCGCTTGTCTATGGTGAAAAGGGTATGGTTGGCGCCGTTTACCGTTCCAAGAAGACAGAGATTCTGGACATCAAGGGCGGTACAGTTTCCAACATTGTGTGCAAGAATTGCATGATTCTTCTGAAGAAGTGCACGTTCTCCAAGAAGGCACTGGAAGATTATTTCAACAATAACTCGATTGCCTATGAGATGAACGAAGAGGGCGAAAATGTCCGCATCAGTGTGACGGGTGTGGCTGCTCATGCCAGCACGCCGGAACTTGGCCGCAATGCCATTTCCTATCTGATGTGCGGTCTGCACGCAGCCGGCTGCCAGGATCCGTTTGTGGAATTCTATTGTGACCACTTCGGACTGGAGACCGATGGTACTTCTGCCGGTGTTGCCTGCAAGGATGAATATGGTGCATTGACACTGAACAATGGTGTTATTGGCATGAAGGATGGCGTGATTGAGGGAACGATTGATATCCGCTTCCCGGTTACCTTCAATGCCAAGCAGGTTGTCAAGCAGTGGAGTGAGCATCTGGAAGATGAAAATGGCCTGATTGAGATCAAGCATACAGTTGAGCCGCTGTTCTTCCCGGTAGATTCGCCACTTGTCACAACATTGCTGGATGCCTATCGTGAAGTCACTGGCGATACGGAGAGCCAGCCGCTGGTCATTGGCGGCGGTACATATGCCAAGGGCATTGACAACACCATTGCGTTTGGCTGTGCATTCCCTCATGAGGATTACCGCATTCACAATACAAATGAATGGGTGCGCATTGATGAACTGCTGAAACAGGCAGAGATTTATGCCACTGCGATCATCAAGCTGTTAGCTCTGTAAGATGGATCATTTCAGAAGACCGCGTCATGTGGTCTTCTTTTTTTCTGGCTTTTCTTTCTCTGCTTCCTTTTGTATGATGAAGGGAAAGGAAGAGAATATGAAAAAAGCCGCAATTTTATACGATTTTGATAAAACACTGTCACCGCGGGATATGGAGGAGTATTCCCTCATTCCGCGGCTTGGCTATGATCATCCCCGGGATTTCTGGGCTGAGGTGACGCGCCTTGCCATCACCAACCGCATGGATGCGATTTCTGCTTACCTGTATCTTCTGAAACGAAAGTATGAGGAAGAGGGCATGCCATTGCGGAAGGAGAACTTTCTGTCCCTTGGCAAGGATGTGGTGCTGTTTCCAGGTGTTGAGACATGGTTTTCCCGCATCAATGCATATGGCAGAGCGGCTGGTTTTACAATCGAGCACTACATCATCAGTTCCGGCATGAGTGAGATTATTGAAGCACTGCCGATTGCGGATCAGTTTACCCGCATCTATGCCTGCCGCTATTACTATGATGAACATGGCGATGCCAAGTGGCCGGCCCGGATTGTGAATTACACGACCAAGACGCAATATATCTTCCGTATTAACAAGCAGGTGCTGGATGAAAGCAATGATGCGGATCTGAATGACTATCTGGATCCCCGTGTGAGGCCGGTGCCGTTTGAAAGAATGGTCTATGTGGCGGATGGGTTTACCGATGTGCCGTGTATGCGGCTGGTGAAGCTGTATGGGGGAAAGTCCATTGCAGTCTATGACAAGAGTAGAACAGTTGCCGAGAAGCTGATCCGGGACGGCCGTGTGAATTTTATGGCTCATGCGGATTATCGTGAGGGCGGTGAAATGGAAACACTGATGAAGATGATCATTGATCACATGAAGGCAGATGATCTGCTCAAGGAAAGAGAGGGTATTCATGAGCCAGAATGACAATGCCAGACGCTTTCTGGATGCCTATGCGTCTATTGAACATGAGCTGAGTACAATGGCCAGAGAGACCAGATATATTCCGTTTTCACAGCTGCTGTCGATGTGTGCAAAGCACAGTTGGGTTGTTTCGCATCATCAGGAGGAGCTGCGGGAGTTCAATGAGCTGCGCAATGCCATTGTGCACCTGCGTGACAGCCGCAATGAGATCATTGCCCAGCCGACGGATCAGGCTGTGCAGGATATTGAACGGCTTGCAAAACTGTTAACAGGCGATGATACATTGCTGCAATATGCCAGCAAACCGGTCAAAACGGTTTCCCTGCAGGATACGATCCCATCTGCCTATACGCTGATGAAAAAGCTTGGCTCTTCCAAGGTGCCGGTCTATGAAAATGGGATCTATCGCGGTTTATTGCAGATGGAGGATATCTGTGCCTGGGCGATGGATGGACGTGATGCTTTGCTGCAGGTGAAGGATGTTCTTTCCAGCAGCCGTAAGGAGCGCGTGGTGTTTTTAAACCGCGGGGCAAAGGTGATGGATGCTATGGCATCTTTTGAGAAAGCACTGCGTCTTGGTGCTGCGGCGATGGCGATCATCATTACAGAAAATGCGGAACGGGATCAGCAGCCGCTGGGTATTGTGACGGTGCAGGATCTGCCGAAAATGCTCAGAGAGCTTGTGTAAGCGCTATAATAGAGGCATGAAAAGAAAAGGCTATGCGGGCACGTATACAAGTGCCGGTGCACAGGGAATCTATTCCTTTGTGCTGGAAGATGGAATTCTGCGGGATGCAGAATTGTTTGCGAAGATTGAAAATCCAAAATATGTAACAAGATGGGCGGATGGCATTGCCAGTGTGGGAGATTTCCCCAATGGTTCCGGTGTGGCTCTGTTTGATGAAGCAGGGAACCTGCTGGATGCCATCAGCTATGAAGACAGGACATCATGCTTTATTACGTGTGATGGGGACCGTCTGTACACGGCCAACTATCATGCCGGTACATTCTCGGTGCTGCAGATCATCAATAACCGCCTGAAGCTGGTGGATACCGTATTGATCCGGGATGGCGCCGGCTGTCATCAGGTACTGGTGCATGATGATACGATTCTGGTGCCATGTCTGTTTCTGGACCGTGTCATGATGTATGACAAGATGACTCTGCATCCAAAGGGCTCGATCCGTTTTGATCAGGGCACCGGGCCAAGACATGGTGTTTTCACCAAAGATGGAAAATATCTCTATCTTGTCTCAGAACTCTCCAATGAGCTGTTTGTGATTTCCTGTGACAGCTGGAAAGTGCTCTACCGGATTCCAGTATTGGCAAATGGTGAAATGCATGTGCGCGATACTGCAGCCATCCGGATGTCGGATGATGAGAAGTATCTGTATGTTTCCACCCGCACGAAAGATGTGATTTCTGTGATTGCGCTGAAGGATCATGTGCCGGTATTGAAGCAGGTTGTTTCCTGCGGTGGCAAACATCCGCGCGATATCAATCTGTGTGACGGATATCTGATCTCTGCCAACCGCTATTCCAATGAGCTTGTCAGCTTCCCGATTCAGGAAGATGGCACGCTTGGAAAAGAAACCAGCCGTCTGCATGTGCCGGAGGCAGTCTCTCTGCTTTTCTGAAAAGCTTTGCAAAGACAGAATTTTTTCTGAAAAATTGATGAAGTTCTGCCTTTTTTTGTTTTACATCCAGATTTTGGTTTCTATACTAGGCATTATATGGAGGAGAATGCGATGAAATACGATTTCACTTCAATTATGGATCGCCATGGCAAGGATGCCATTGCGGTAGATGGTCTTTCCAAAGATGGCAAAGGTGCACCAGCTGCGCCGAAAGACGGCTTTGATGCCATTCCGATGTGGGTTGCAGATATGAACTTCCCGACAGCACCTTCCATTACTGCCGAGCTTGAAAAACGTATCCAGCACCCGGCATATGGCTATTTCATGCCTACGGATGAATACTTTAACAGCATCATCAACTGGCAGAAAGAGCGCAATGGTGTTCAAGGCCTCGAGAAGAAGCACATTGGCTATGAAAACGGTGTGCTCGGCGGTGTGATTTCAGTGCTGAATGTCATTTGTTCAAGAGGCGACAATGTGCTGCTGCACTCACCGACTTATATTGGCTTTACTGGTTGTTTGACCAATGCCGGCTACCATATTGTTCACAGTCCTTTGTATCGTGACAAGGATGGCATCTGGCGGATGGACTATGAAGACATGGCAAAAAAGATTGAAGAAAATCATATTCATGCGGCTATCTTCTGCTCTCCTCACAATCCGTGCGGCCGTGTCTGGACAAAAGAAGAGATTGAAAAGGCCATGCAGGTATATGCCGATCATGATGTGTGGGTCATCTCAGATGAGATCTGGTCTGATCTGATCCTGGAAGGCTATCATCATACACCGACGCAGTCTGTCAATGAATGGGCCCGCCAGCATGTGGCAGCGTTCTATGCGCCGAGCAAGACATTCAATCTTGCCGGCCTGATCGGGTCCTATCACATCATTTACAATGACTGGCTGCGTGAGCGTGAAGCCAAAGAGGCATCACTGTGCCATTACAACAGTATGAATGTACTGTCCATGCATGCTTTGATTGGTGCGTATAAGCCAGAAGGACAGGAATGGCTGGATGAGCTGCGTCAGGTACTCACTGGCAATGTCAGCTACGCCGTTGACTTCATTGAGAAAAACTTCCCGGGAGTTTCTGTTGCCAGACCGGAAGGCACCTACATGCTTTTCCTGGACTGCACAGAGTACTGCAAAGCCCATGGCATTGATGTCGGTGAAGTTCTGCACAGAGGATGGGATGTTGGCGTAGAATGGCAGGATGGCAGACCATTCCATGGAGAATATGGCATCCGTGTGAATCTGGCACTGCCGCTGTCCCGCGTTCAGGAAGCATTTGGACGTCTGCAGAAGTACGTGTTTACCAAGTAAGAAAGTTATGAACGAAGCCGCTGTGCGGCTTTTTTATGTGTGATCATTGATTATACAGCTGCTGTGAGCGCGTACATTACGGATGTGATAGGACGAAACATCAATGAAATCGGACCTTCATGATTGCACACTGCCGCAATCATGACGACGATGATATAAAAAAAGCGTGCCCGGAAATATATCCAGGACACGTTGAATCTTTAGCAAAGTGAATTGGAATACAAAGATTCCCGTGTTCGACTTTACATAGAATGGTGGAGCCAACGAGGATCGAACTCGCGACCTCATGATTGCGAACCATGCGCTCTCCCAGCTGAGCTATGGCCCCATACATGAGATATTCTACCACACTGCACTTATTCTTTACATGCAAATTTCAAAGTGGCATGGCCATGGTCATACTGCACTTCCAACATGGCGCCATTGATCATGATCATGCATGGGATCGTATGGCCGATATCTGCTTCCAGAACATACGGAATGCCTTCCAGCGCCATTCTGGCTGCTTCTTCATAGGTCATGCCGGTTTCAGAAGACGGAAACAGCACTCTGCCGATCAATACAGCATTTGTATGTTCAAACCAGCCGGCATAGCGGAACTGTTTCAATGTGCGGTAGAAGTTTTCTGCCGACAGTGCAAAGTTGTCAAAGTAGAAAATCTGGCCATCTTCTTTGTATCTTTCCACAAAGCCTTTTGTATCTTCATAAGGCGTGCCGATCAGATCCTTGAGACCATCAATACAGCCGCCGATGCAGCGGCCTTTTGCCACAAAGTGATCCTGTTCACTCTGCCATTGCGTATCGCTGTCATAGGCAGGCGTATCTACCAGAAATTTGGCTTTGGCCATATGGCGTGGAAAGCTGTGCTCTTCCATCCTTTTTCCTTTCATGACTTCCAGAGCATTGGCAATGTAGTCCCATTTTGTACCAAGATCAAAGCTGCCGGCATTCATGCCATACAGCGATGCCACATCATAGATGGTTGTGGCAGGATACAGAAGGCCAGTCGGGTCAGAGGCACCCATGATCCACTTGGGATGTTTCTTCAGCACAGAAAAGTCTGCATACGGAATCATTTCATTGAGAAAGTCACCGCCCGCAGCCGAAAGAACCATGTTTACATCAGGATCTTTCAGCAGTTGGGTGAACTCCTGTCCGCGTGTTTTTGCATCGGCACTGCGCTGATCTGCATTTCTGACCGATGCCGTTTCTTTGATTCGGTATCCCTGCTGCTTTAATACGGCAAGGGAAGCATCATAGCTTTCAAGCTTGTCACCAACACCTGCGCTGGGAGCACAGATGCCGATCGTATCACCTGGTTTTAGAAAAGACGGATAAATCATAGCAATCTCCTTTTCCTGATTTTAGCATAGGTTTGTTTTGTGCAGACAAAATGAAAACGGCCGTTGAAAGGGGATTATTCTGGCCGTTTTCGTATTTCTTGAGAGGGAAAGTTATATGTTTTTTGTTTACTTTGATGCGATTGCCAGCATGGCTGCGGCTGATTGATTGGTTCCTCCTTTCTTTTGATGGTCTTATAGTACTTCCGGTCTGTGCTGAAACATTGAAAGCAGAGTGAAAAGAACGTGAACAATTTTGTGAATGGATCACATCATTCTGGTAGGATAACGGTGATGAAGAAGACTGTACTGATTACCGGGGCTACGATGGGCATCGGCTGTGCGCTTGCTGAAAGGTTTGCCAAAGAGGGCAGTGACCTGGTGCTTTGTGCCCGCCATCAGGATGCCCTGGCAGAAGTGAAGAGCAGGCTGGAAGGAAGATATGGCATCTGTGTGGATGTGTATGCCTGTGATCTTTCCAACCATGAGCAGCTCATGCGGCTGTATGAAACTGTAAAGGACAAGCGTGTTGAGATTCTGGTGAATAATGCCGGCATTGGCTTTGCTGGAAAAGCCATTGATCAGGATATTGAAAAGGAGGATATCCTGGTGGATCTCAACATCAAAGCTGTCATGGATCTGTGTAAGCTGTTTGGAAAAGATATGTGTGAGCGCGGACATGGTACAATCATCAATCTGTCTTCGACGGGTGCTTTTCAGCCTGGTCCTTATATTGCGTCCTACTATGCCTCCAAGTCATTTGTGCTTTCCTACAGCCGTGCTCTGGAAGTGGAAATGAAGCCATATGGCGTTCATGTATGCTGTGTCTGCCCGGGCCCTGTCGATACTGCTTTCTATGCAAAAAGCGGCGGCCGCATGTCTGCATATCATACAAGTGCCCAGCATGTGGCAGATGTCATTGTGCGCACATATCAAAAAAGAACCGTTGTCGTCATCGGTTCTTTGAACAAACTGCTTTGTGTGGTGCCTTCCGGTGTGAAGATGAAATTTCTTTCCTTCATGAAGAAGCCTAAAACAGATCACGGAAGAAGATAAGAATACGGTTGAAGAAATCATTGGCTTTTGGAATGGTGAATGTCTGTGCTGTTTCTGCAACAGTCTTTCCATCGGCTGTCACTGTAATGTTGAGCTGCTTTGTCTGGTCTTGATTTGTGGCTGTGTAACTGTTGGCAAGATCTGTCGTGACAGCAATCTTGGCATCATCCGGCACGTCGGCAGTAATATCTTCACTGCTTGTGATGGTTTCTTCCATCCTGCCAATGACTTTCTCTGCGATATAGCTGCCCAGTGTATCACCCGTGCTGACAACGGTCTTTCTTGACCAGCTGTTCAGAGCATTCAGTATTGTGGAGGCATCCTGCAGATGGGATGTGGCATAGATATCGGTCATGGCATGGGCGGTGACGATGATGATTTTCATGCCATTAAGCTCACTGTAGGAGGCCATGCAATGGCCGGCATCATCCGTATAGCCGGTTTTATCTCCGACAAAGCCTGGCAATGAGATATGATCGCGTTCAATGGCCCCTGCCACCGTCGAATACATCAGATTGCCCAGGGTATCCGTATAGGAAGAGGAAGAGAAAATTTCCCGGAACGTCTCGTTTTGGACGGCATAGTTTGTCAGCGTGGCGATGTCTTTACACGTGGAGTAGTGATTATCATCATGCAGGCCGGTTGGATTGACAAAGTGGGTATTGTCCATGCCCAGCTCTTCTGCCTTCTGGTTCATGGCTTCCACAAACTTGTCAATTGAACCGCTGGCGGCATAGGCAAGTGCATTGACAGCATCTGCACCTGATGGCAGCAGCGCACCATACAGCAGATCACGCACTGTTGGTGTATCACCCGCACTGTAGCCAACCACAGCTGCCTCAGCTTCATACAGCCCGTCCAGCATCTCATCCGTGATTGTTACGGTCTGATCCAGAGACAGACCGGATTCCAGCACAACAACTGCCGTCATGATCTTGGTCATGGAAGCAGGATAAATCTTTGCCTCACTGTTTTGATCCAGCAGGACCTGTCCGTTCTCTGCATCGATGACATAGGCATCATTACTCTGCAGGCTGACATCCAGCTGGAGGGAAGAAGCACTGTCATCCTGTTTCTGGATGACAGTTGATACAGGCGTACTCACTGTGTTGGCAGACAGAACTGCCGCAGCTATCAGATTTGTGATTTTCATGGGGCTATTGTAGCAGAAAGATCAGTCAATGGACTTACGGATGTGGGCATCATAGTCCATGACATACAGACAGGCATACATGATATTCAGATAATAGGTCATCGCTTCTTCAGAAAAGAACGAGGCAATGCGGTGGAACTTATTTTCTTTTGCCGGCAGCAACAGCACCACATGGCACAGTTTTGCCAGGGGAGAGCTGGCATTGGCCGTGATGCAGACAAGTCTGGCATGGTTGGCTCGGGCAGCCTGGGCACAGCTTACTGTTTCTCTTGTTGTACCGGAATAGGACAGAAACAGGGCACAGTCTTCTTTGTGCATAGTCTGGGCCAGGTGGTGCTGTTCACCATATACCGGCGTGGCCAGACATACCGTGCCTGCCCGGATCATGCGGGCCTGAAACATCAGACCGGCAAGGTAGGCATCGCCAACACCAAAGATCGCTGTCTGTCTGGCATTGTGAATGGCAAGACAGGCTTTGTGCATATCTTCCAGAGACAGTGTATTCCTGGCTGCGCGCAGGGTTTCCGTGCTCAGATTGGCAAGGCTTGTTGCAATTTCAGATGTGGAATCATAGCGGGAAAACGGAAAGTTGGGATCTACGGCATCGTTGGTGTTTTCAGTCAGCTGCTGGGCATAGAGAATCTTGAACTGACGATAGCCGCTTGTTTGCAGTTTGGCACAAAGCCGCATGATGGCACTGGTGGAAGTGTAGGTCTCCCTGGCCAGCTTTTGAATCGGCATCTGCAGCACGGCATCCTTGTGGGAAAGAATGTAGTCTGCGATTCTGGCTTCATTCTCACTGAAGCCGTCTTTTTCTTTGAGCGCTGTATTGAGATTCATGACCGTATTGTAACATGATGCCGGAATAAATATCAAAAAAGTAAGATATGCCGGCACAAAATGCCAACCGTTCTTTCCTCTCTTCTCATTTTTTCATGTGTGCCTATCATCAAAGCCAGGAGGAAGAAATCAAATGAAAGGTGTTAAGATTGTAACAATTGGCGGTGGTTCCAGCTATACGCCGGAATTGATGCAGGGATTTATCAAGCGGTATAACACACTGCCCATCAGAGAGATCTGGCTGGTGGATATTCCTGATGGTAAGAAGAAGCTGGAGATTGTTGGTGCACTTGCTCAGAGAATGTGGGATGCGTCTGGCTATGATGTCAAGGTGCATCTGACTCTGGACAGAAGAGAGGCTTTGAAGGATGCGGACTTTGTGACAACACAGTTCCGTGTCGGCCTGCTCAATGCACGTATCAAGGATGAGCGTATTCCGTTAAGCCATGGCATGATCGGTCAGGAGACCAATGGTGCCGGCGGTATGTTCAAGCTGCTGCGCACAGCACCGGTGATTGCCCAGATTATCCAGGATATGAAGGAACTGTGCCCGAATGCATGGCTGATCAACTTTACCAATCCCAGCGGCATGATCACAGAGACTGTCATCAGACAGTGCGGCTGGAAGAAGTGCATCGGTCTTTGCAATGTGCCGGTGAATATCATGAAGAATGAGCCGGTCATGATTGGCAAAAAGGAAGGTGATCTGGACTTTGTGTTCGGCGGTCTGAACCATTTCCACTTCCACCGTGCCTATGACAAAAAGACAGGCCAGGAGGTAACCCATGAGATTGCCCGTGCCATGATGAAGGATGACAAGTCCAACATGGCAAATATCCAGAATGAAAAATTCCTGCTGGATCAGCTGTTAAGCATGGACTGCCTGCCGTGCGGCTATCACCGCTATTATTACCTGACCAGTCAGATGAGAAAGAAGGAGCTGGAGGATTATGCCGAACATAAGACACGTGCGGAGATGGTCAAGGAAGTAGAGCATCAGCTGTTTGAGCTGTACAAGGATCCTGCTCTTCATGAAATGCCTGAACTGCTTGGCAAGCGCGGCGGCAAGTATTACAGCGATGCGGCCTGTGAGACGATCAATGCCATCTATAATGACACGGGCAGGGTCATGGTTGTTTCTACAGAAAACAAGGGTGCGCTTGTGGATCTGGATCCACAGGCCATTGTGGAAGTCAGTGCCAGAATTACCCGTCATGGTGCTGAGCCGATTGCCTTTGGCAGGATGGAACCGGCGGTCAGAGGTATGGTGCAGCTGATGAAGGCCATGGAAGAAACCATCATCGATGCAGCACTGCATGGCGACTATGGCAAGGCACTGGAGGCTTTCCAGATCAATCCGCTGGTGGATCATGGCCAGTGTGCCCAGGATCTGCTCAATGAGATGCTGGTAGCCAATGAGAAGTATCTGCCGAAGTTTCATGATAAGGTTGAGGAACTTAAGCAGGCTGGTGTGACCGTGCAGGATGAAACAGCCCGCCAGCTGTGTGAGAAGGGACTTTAAGCAGTTATGAAAAGAACGATGAGATCTGCAGATTTCTGCAGGATCCCACCGTTCCTTTTTTGCGTTCTTTATTCTTCAATCCAGACTTTCTTCATGATGACCGGCTGATTCGGACGATCCATGAAGTTGGTTGGCGTGTTGGCAATATGATCAACAACATCCATGCCTTCTACAACATGGCCGAAGGCAGCGTACTGACCATCCAGATATGGGGCATCATCATGCATGATGAAGAACTGGCTGCTGGCAGAGTTGTAATCCTGGGCTCTGGCCATGGAAATCACACCGCGGACATGATGAATAGGATTGTTCACGCCATTGGCGGCAAATTCACCCTTGATGTTCTCTTTGGCACCGCCAGTGCCGTTTCCTGAGGGATCGCCGCCCTGGATCATGAATCCTTTGATAATACGGTGGAAGGTCAGGCCGTCATAGAAGCCTTCCTTGACCAGTTTGCGGAAATTAGCCGCTGTAATCGGGGCTGCCTGATCATCGAGCTCAATCTTGATCTGACTGCCGTCTTCCATTTCAATAATTACCATGAAATCTCCTCGCTTTTCTTTTAACAGTGATAACGATACACTACAAAGGAAAGAAAAAGAAGGAAAATGACATGAGAAAAACAGGGATTGCAATGTCAGTGGAAAAGATATCGGTGCGGGAAGGCTGCGGCACTTTTGGCAAAGAGACGAAGCAGTTTGTCCATACGCTTGCCGAAAAAGGGGTGGATGCATGGTATGTACCCTGCCTGCAGGCATCAATGAATGACAGCTGTACATCGTACTATGCGCTGGATCCGGTATATCTTGATATTGAAACACTGTACCAGCAGAAACTGGTCGAAGAACCTTTTGCCAGAATGAAAGAAGGACTGTCAAAAGATCAGATCCGGATCATGAAAGGACCATGGTTTTTTCAGGCGTGGCACAATTTCAAGCCGGATTATAACTTTGCCAACTTTGCTTATCAAAACTGGCTGCGGGATGAAGCGGTCTATGCGTGCTTTCAAAAGAAATTCAATGGCTCTGCATGGCAGACATGGCCTCAGGCGTATCGGGATGAACCGCTGACGGGCAGCATTGATCTGCATGAATTCACCGATGACATTCTGTATGAGACATTCCTGCAGTATGAACTGTTTCTGCAGTGGAATGCCATACGTCAGGAAGCGGCTGATGCAGGGATCGAGATCATTGGCGAAATGCCGGAAACGATCAGCGGATTCGGTGCGGAAAGATGGGCACATCGTGAGGAAAGTGATGAAGATGCACTTTGGCTGGATCATATGAACTATTCCGGCCGGATCATGAATGTGGTTTCTCTGCATCAGAAAGAAAGCGTGATTGGTGCCAGTCTTTTGAAGCAGCTGAAAGAGAAGAATCCGGAGCTGGAGATGATCCTCTGGGATACAGAAAGGCATGATGATCTGCAGGGATATCTGCGTGGGGCGGTACTGGAAGATCATTGG
Source organism: Grylomicrobium aquisgranense (assembly GCF_033971865.1). Classification (NCBI taxonomy): domain Bacteria; kingdom Bacillati; phylum Bacillota; class Erysipelotrichia; order Erysipelotrichales; family Erysipelotrichaceae; genus Grylomicrobium; species Grylomicrobium aquisgranense. Next base: position 89,387 of record NZ_JALBUR010000004.1, read on the forward strand.
CCAGGCGGGGATGTCATTGATGTGCGCGGCAGGAAAGACTGGAAGGACATAGATGATGGCGGCGGAAAGATGATCATCATGGATCCTGGGCAGGATTGAGTGCATTGTTTATAAATCTTAAGGATATGCATGGTGATGTGTGATATAATCCAGTCTGTTTTTGAAAGGTGGAAACACGTATGTCAGTAATACTGAATATTTTGAAGTCCATTGTGTTTGGCATCGTGCAGGGCGTGACCGAATGGCTGCCGATCAGTTCAACCGGTCACCTGATCCTGCTGGAAAAGTTCATGCCGCTGAATGTGTTCGGGGCAGATGCAGCAGCGAACACAGCTTTCTGGGATATGTATAAAGTTGTCATTCAGTTTGGCTCCATCATTGCCGTGATGCTGCTGTACTGGCATAAGCTGTGGCCGTTTGAAAAGGGTTATTCCGAGAAGAAAAAGCGCAGTATTCTGCGTCTTTGGATCAAGATCATTGTGGCAACGGTTCCGGCCGCCATTGTCGGCTTCCTGCTGGATGACTGGATCGATGCCAAAATGAGCACGCCGATTGTCATTGCCATTGCCTTGATCGCTTATGGCGTTGCCTTTATCTTCCTGGAGAAGAGAGAGCATCAGTATGAAGTCACAGAGATCAGACAGATTTCCTATAAGAAAGCACTGGAGGTTGGTGCCTTCCAGTGTCTGGCTCTGATTCCGGGTACTTCCCGTTCCGGTTCTACGATTCTTGGTGCAACCCTGCTGAAGTTTGACCGTCCGACGGCCGCTGAGTTCTCCTTCTACATGGCTATTCCGGTCATGTTCGGTGCTTCTTTGCTCAAGATTGTCAAGATGCTTGCCAAGGGCGTTGTGATGTCCGGTGCAGCATGGCTTGTCCTGCTGGTCGGCATGCTTGTTTCATTTGTGGTATCTGTGGCTGTCATCAAGTATCTGATGGCCTATATCCGCAAGCATGACTTCACTGTATTCGGCAAGTATCGCATTGCACTTGGTATTCTGGTATTGATCCTGGCAATCTTCAAAGTTCTCTAAAAAACAGTTGCCCTCAGGCGGGCACAGTGTTATCATTCTTTGCGTCGTAAAGGGCATTAAAAAAAACGGCTTTTGAAGCCGCGTGGATTTAGTGCCCTTTTTCTTTGTTTATCGGGTTGGAAAGGATGGGAGTTGAACATCATGAAGTATATTTTCGTTACAGGCGGTGTCGTATCAGGACTTGGCAAAGGCATTACAGCAGCGTCCCTTGGCAGACTGCTGAAGCAGAGAGGCTTCAAGGTTATTTCGCAGAAACTGGATCCATATATTAATGTAGATCCGGGTACGATGTCTCCTTATCAGCATGGCGAAGTCTTTGTCACAGAAGATGGTGCCGAGACAGACCTTGATCTGGGCCACTATGAGCGTTTCATCGATGAGAATCTGAACCAGTATTCCAATCTGACTACCGGCAAGGTGTACTGGAATGTACTGCAGAAGGAGCGCCGTGGTGAATATCTGGGTGAGACAGTCCAGATCATTCCGCATATTACCAATGAGATCAAGCGTTTCATCTATAGTGTCGGCAAGCGTGCCGATGCGGATATCGTCATCACCGAGATTGGCGGCACGGTTGGTGACATCGAGTCACAGCCGTTCATTGAAGCGATTCGTCAGATCTCGATTGAAAGACCGCAGGATGTCTGCTTCATTCATGTCACTCTGGTTCCGTATATCAGCGGCTCCAACGAGTACAAGTCCAAGCCGACCCAGCACTCCGTCAAGGAACTGCAGAACCTTGGCGTACGTCCGAACATCATTATTGCCCGCTGCGACGGCCGTCTGCCGCAGAACGTCAAGCAGAAGATTTCCCTGTTCTGCAACGTCAAGTCGGACTGCGTCATTGAAAATACAACCGTCGGCGATCTGTATGAGGCACCGGTTATGCTGGAACAGCAGAACCTGTCTTCTATTGTCTGCCGTGAGCTCCATATTGATCCGGGTTCCATCGATCTGAGCGAGTGGTATGAAATGCTTGAAAGAATCCACAAGGCAGATGAGGATGTCACAGTTGCCCTGGTTGGTAAGTATGTGGCTCTGCATGATGCGTATCTTTCTGTCGTGGAATCCCTTAAGCACGGCGGTTATGAGAATGGCGCCCATGTCCATATCAAGTGGGTGGAAAGTGAAGATGTGACGGATGAAAGTGCACCGGCAATCTTCCGTGATGTGCAGGGCATCATTGTCCCGGGCGGCTTTGGTGACAGAGGCATTGAAGGCATGATTGCCTCGGCAAAATATGCCAGAGAGCACAATGTGCCGTATCTGGGTCTGTGTCTGGGCATGCAGATTGCAACAATTGAGTTTGCCCGTGATGTTCTTGGCTACAAGGATGCCAACTCCAATGAGTTTGATCCATCTTCCAGGCATAAGGTCATTGACTTCATGCATGGTCAGAGTGATGACATTGATAAGGGCGGCACAATGCGTCTTGGTGCCTATCCGTGTGTGATCCGCAAGGGTTCTCTGCTGGAGAAGTGCTATGGCGTTGACCAGATTTCAGAACGCCACCGCCACAGATATGAGTTCAATAACGACTATCGTGAAGACTTTGAGAAGAATGGCATGAACATCGTCGGTACATCCCCGGATGGAAAGCTGGTTGAGGCAATTGAATGCCCGTCTGACCGCTTCTATGTCGGCGTGCAGTATCACCCGGAGTTCAAGTCCCGTCCTAACAAGGCACATCCGCTGTTCCGAGGCTTTGTATCGGCAGTACTGGATACCAAGCATGCAAAGGCAAAAGATGCCGCTTAATTGACAGGAGATGCATCAATGGAAAAAATTATCGTACTGGACTTTGGCGGACAGTATAAGCAGCTGATTGCCCGCCGGGTCCGTGAAAATCACGTATACTGTGAGATTCATCCCTATACAACACCGCTGGAAAAGCTGAAGGAAATGAATCCGAAGGGCATTATTCTGACCGGTGGACCAGACAGTGTCTACCTGGAAGATTCTTTGTCCTATGATCCAAAGCTGTTTGAACTTGGCATTCCGGTGCTTGGCATCTGCTATGGTGCCCAGCTGATGGCATATCTTCTCAAAGGTGAAGTCAAAACAGCACCGGTCTCAGAATATGGCCATACAGAAGTCCATGCGGATACAGAAAAGTCGGTATTGCTGCATGATTGGAAGGAAACTTCTACCGTCTGGATGTCTCATACAGATTACATTGCCAAGGCACCGGAAGGCTTTACGGTAACTGCCCATACCCAGGTATGCCCGGTCGCAGCCATGGAGAATCCGGAAAAGAAGCTGTATGCTGTGCAGTTCCATCCGGAAGTTGTCCATACCGAAGAAGGACAGAAGCTGTTCCATTCATTTGTGTATGACATCTGCCACTGTGCCGGTGACTGGAAGATGGATTCCTTTGTGGAAACATCTGTACAGGAACTGCGTAAGAAGATCGGCAATGGCAAAGTGCTGTGTGCTCTGTCCGGCGGCGTAGATTCTTCTGTATGCGCGGTCCTGCTGTCAAAGGCAGTAGGCAAGCAGCTGACCTGTGTCTTTGTGGACCACGGCCTGCTGCGCAAAGATGAAGGCGATGAAGTCGAAGCAGTCTTTGGCCCCAATGGTCCCTATGAGCTCAACTTTGTCAGAGTCAATGCTCAGGATTACTTCTATGAAAAGCTCAAGGGTGTATCCGATCCTGAGCAGAAGAGAAAGATCATCGGTGCTGAGTTCATCAATGTCTTTGAAAAAGAAGCAAAGAAAATCGGGAAGGTGGATTTCCTTGCCCAGGGAACCATTTATCCGGATGTTGTAGAATCCGGCATTGGCAAGGGTGCAGTCATCAAGTCCCATCACAATGTCGGCGGTCTGCCGGATCATGTTGATTTCAAGGAAATCGTGGAGCCGTTAAGAACGCTGTTCAAGGATGAAGTCAGACAGGTTGGCCTGGAACTTGGCATTCCCGGAAAGCTGGTCTTCAGACAGCCATTCCCGGGACCAGGGCTTGGCATCCGCATTGTTGGTGAGGTGACGGCAGAAAAGGTCAGAATTGTCCAGGAGGCAGATGCCATCTTCCGCCAGGAACTTGAAAAAGCAGGTGTGGATACCGGCAAAGGACAGTTTTTTGCAGCTCTGTCCAATATGCGCTCCGTCGGTGTCATGGGTGATCACAGAACCTATGACTATGCCGTTGTACTAAGAGGTGTACTGACATCTGATTTCATGACCGCCGAAGCAGCCAACCTTGACTGGAAGCTGCTGCAGACATGCATGAACAGAATTATCAATGAGGTAAAAGGTGTCAACCGTGTCATGTATGATCTTACCTCAAAGCCTCCCGGAACCATCGAGCTGGAATAATACCGTGTGGCTTACAGGTGTCCGGAAACGACTTAAACAAGGCGTTTTCCGGATACCTGTTTTTTCTTTGATCCCATTTTGACCACAAATATTCTTTCAAAGTGGCGTTTAATATCAAATAAATAATATTTAATTCAAAGCACGCTAACGCCATTTCAACAGATATGGTATATTACTGGTATGGAAAATCAAGATGATCTTTTGAAAGAACTGGTAATGAAAATCCGTACTTTTATGCAGGAACACCATGGTGAGGATCTGCGGAAGTTTTTGCGCTTTGAAGGTTACGGAATCATTGAAGATTACCAAGAGGCAGAATCCTGTTTGCTTCGGTATAAACTACCGATTGAGACACAGGCCAATTTGATCGTGGCGGCGTATTCTATTCGGCTGAAAGTTGAAATGAATCGTCCGCATAATGTGGACGGAAGAAAGACAGCATTACAGAATTTCAAAACTTCCTATGCGAAAAGTCCCAAACTTTCGAAAGTGTCAGCTGAACAATTTGGAGAATTTTATAAGGCGGTTTGTTGTGTGAAACTTACACACGGGAATGAATTTTCCGTCGGAAAAAATCTGAAAAGTGCTGTTGGTCTGATCACGGATTTCTCTCCGGATGATGAAGCAAAAATCAATCTGATCAGATTTTTTGTGAATGACTTTAACAGATTCATAGGGCTGATCAAAAGCAAAAATCCGGATGTTACTAACACAGACATTAAAAATTTAGCTGCGATCAGAAATAAAATTCCGGCAATCAAATATTCATTTCCGGAGATCGTTTCGTGCCTGAAAAGTGATGAAAGTGAAAACACTTATGTGCTCGAGAACAATAAATTGTTTTATGATTTCACATCAAAATTCGGTGACAATGATGGTGCACTTGTAATAAATCCATCACCGTTTTTTGTGAGAAAGTGGTTGGATGATCGCTCAATTTCCAGACAGAAAGTTACGTTTGCGGTATCGGAAATGAATGAACTCTCTCTGTATCAATCCGGTGTTTATCCGGAAAATGTTTCCTGGATTTCATCGAAAAAGCTGACGGACTTCATTCAAAGATACGGAAGAAATCATACAAACATTCTTTACTTTGACAGAAAATTTTCTGCGGAAAGTGATGTGAAACTGATTGCGGAAACGTACCGGCAGATGTATTTGCCAATCAAAAATCTTATGATCTTCGGAAGCGATACACAGATAAATGACGTGACCAAAGTCATCGTTTCGGAAAATCAATTCTCACAATGTCAGGTGCAGTTACTTCCGCCAGACATGAATTACAACACAAATCCGAAGCGGAAAATGTTTGTCTGGTTCTCCGGTAATGATCGTGTCGCAACAGAAACAAAGATCATTCAGTATAAGACTGTCACACAATATCAGGATCAGTATCTTGAAAGGAAACCGTTTGTCATTACAGCAGATCGTTCTGTTATTTCTTCGTACAGATCTTTCTATCACGGTGCTGAATATGACACATTGTTGAAAACCGGAAGGCAGCGCCGTAAGCCACAGCTATATTCATTTTCAAATGAAATTACGATTGCTTATAAGCTGAGAAAGAACAAAGACCTGTTCCGAATTGATGCCTACATCGTTAATCCGTCAGACGGAAAATCAATGGTTCCCGGAACGGAAAAGAGTGTCCGCAGTGTTTCGGAAGACGGAATTATTAACTGGCTTGATTCTGTTTACCCGTACTCAACCGTAGAAACAAAAGAAGAAATATTTTCGATTCGTGACAAAGCAACAGAACTTTTTGAAAACAATAATTCACAGATTTCGTTGAAAACATTCCTGTATATTCATTCGGAATACGATGTGTTGTATGCGGAGCATCCGGAGTGGATGAGGAAGGCTTTGAATAAGATCGGAGACCTGCCACCTTTGTATGTGACGGATGAAATCATCAACAATGCAGTTGAAGAATTGTTCGAAGGCTTTGAAAGTCTGAAAGTAAAGTCATTCATTGTTTATTCTCTTTCCGGTGTTTTTGACCGTGCGGTGGAACAGAAACTGATGGAAGAGAATCCTTTGAAGAAGGCGGCGAGACAGATCAGCAACTTTGACCGTCGTTACTATGAAGTCCGTAACAGCCTTGTGAAACGGCACTTTTCTTTAAAAGAAATGACCGGCATTTACAAAACGGCATTGCGTAATTACAAAGATGATTCACGTTATCTTGGCATTCTGATCAAGCTGCTGACCGGTATTGATACAAGTGCTGTCTGTGCATTGAAGTGGAAGGACATTGTTCGTGTACCGTCATTTCCGGAAGAAAAATTTTATCAGTTTGTGATACGGAGAAAGGTTTCTTTCAACGGAAAGACTTACCAACCGTTTTCAAAAAAAGAGTCTTACAGACTGGTTCCGATACCGGATTTGTTGGCGGATCTTCTGAAGGAAGAACAGCAGAAACAACTGACCGCATACAATCTGAGTGATGCCAGTGAATTGGCTGAACAGTCGGTTGTTGGTAATGGCACGGTTGTCTTGAACGGATTTACAAGGGTGGTGACACCGTCAAATCTGAATGAACTGTGCCGTAAAGTCCTTCGGAAATATCTGAAGAAAAATGAAATTGATCTGTCTTCCAGTGACCAGGAAGAGAGAATCATTGATCTTAATGGTTATAGTGGTGACAATTTCAAATCAAATTACAGACACTGGGCACTTGAAGAATGTGCTTTTGAAGAGTGTGAAACGGATTATCTTTTGGGCAATGTTCCGGATATGACCTTTGCCAGAAATTACTGTGATTTTGGTAATCCTGCCTCACAGATGATCCTGAAACTAAAGCAGGAAAGAATTGCCAGACTGGTGCAGAAACAAACGGACACGTATGTGGTCTTTAGACAACTGGATGGAAGTCACGTTTTCTGTGAAACAGAAGAAGATGACTGCCACCTCACGGATCTGAGCATACATGCACGGATCAAGGGGGAAAACGCAAAGATCAGAATCAGTTCAAAGTATGGTTTTGAACTGGAAGTAACCGGTGGAAAGAGAGAAAAGTAATGCTGTTTTTTGATATGAAAAGAGAAACACTGACACCAAAAGGCAAGATGAATTTCATTGGTGCGGTGCATAAATACTTTGATTCTTATACACAGGGAATCAATCAGACAACCCGTGACACGTATATCAACCGGTATGAAACCATGATCTTTCCGTATGTCAACACGGCTTTCCCAATGAGTGAATATTCGGAAGAAAACCTGGAAGAACTGCTTTCCGTTATCGGAGAGGAAACAAACTACAGCCGTCTCAGTATCAATACCGATATCCGTCATCTTGTATATGATCCATGTGAAGCGTTCTTCAAAGATCTGCAGAACCTGGATATTGATCATTACAGAATGTGGGGAAACGGATACGATTTTGAAAAGAGAAAGGATGCCAAGGAGGATGTCAATGCTGCGGCAATGCTGATCCGCAGATCATTGTCTGTGAAGGAAGAACTGCTTGTCTGTGACGCTCTGAAAGACCCGGAAACAAGCCAAGGAGAGCTGATCGGACTTACCTTGATGTTTTGCTCGGCTGTCCGTAATAACGAAGCCTGCGGCTTAAATTGGGGCGGTATCCGTGAAATGCAGGATCATCCCGGATGCTATTACATGCAGATTTATCAGACAACAAAGATCGCAAGCAATGCATTGAAACTGGGTGGAAAAACTTATAACGCACCCAGGCAGATTCCGGTGATTGACTGTCTTCTTGATCTTCTGCAGAAAAGAAAATCATTTCTGACAGAGAACATATCATTTCCGTACACGGCGGAAGACGGAACTGTTTACAGGAGTATTGATGAAATGCCGGTTGCCTGTCACGGATCATCATATGGAATCCGGTGCACAAGCAGAAACCTAAGTGATGCCAGTAAAAATCTTCTGAGAGAAAAAGTTAAGATGTCTGAAAAGGAGTATGCGGGTCTTTCATATTTACTGAGACAGGAAAATGATGCGGAAGACGGACTTGTTGAGAAGGATGTGACTACCTATCTTCTGCGCAGAAACATGGCGACACATCTTTATACACTCGGTATGAGTATGCTGGATTCCCAGTACATTATGGGACATTGCATTGAGAATACGCCCTTAAAACGTGTGGACTTTGCTGATGAAGAGTACCTGTACAGACTTTTGAAAATCATGAATAAGCATCCGTTGAATCAAGCTGAGGATCATACTTATAAGCTGAATTCAAGTCTGCACATTGATAATGAACCGTTTGTAAATCTGGAAATATCGGGTTCTGCAGACCTGTACATTGATGTGAGAAACAGAGAAAAAAGAGATACCCTTCGCATTGAGAATATCTCTGATGATCAAACAAACTTGGATGTCCTTGAGAAGCATTCATCCAGAACGGAACAGTCTGAAGTGAATGTGACAGATGAAATCCGGAAAGCTTATCAAATTTCAGAAGCTGGTACAAAACAATAGCGAGGAGTGTCATAGACAGTGATGTCGACAATTGCTTTGTCATTTTCATCATAAATAAGTTTACTTCGTGTAGAAAACACAACGATATCGACAGTCCCGCCAAATTTTTCTTTCTTCGCATTATATTCGTCAAAATACTCGCTTCTTTCCTTTGGATACAAATTAAACACAATATAAACCGGCTTAGTATTACTGTTTTCTACAGAGTAGCTGGCTTTGAGAAAAATATGGTTGTTGAAATACCTATCACCCATATTTTTCAGCTGTTGAGCTATTGCGTTCCTTTCCGGCTGCGAAATAACTCGGCAGGTAAAGACATGAGGATCCGACATGTTGATGTCAGAGAGTCTCTCGTATGTCTCTCCGTCAATCAAAGTATCACCCACACGATAACTGCGTATTTTCCCGTGAATATCATTGATCTTGCATTCGGCATAGGAAGGGGAATCCTTCAGGCCATAATATAGAGCTTCCAGTTTGTAATACTTACTGTTCTTTCTCTGGTCATAAGTATTTTCTTCGTTTTCATCTTCATCAGAGTCTGATAAATTGCTGACTCTGGAAGCATGCGTAGCGCTTGTGGTAGTTGCTGTAGGATTCGTTTTCTTGAAAGGATCAAACACCTTATCGCCGACTGCTACGGAACTTCGGCTAAGTTTCTTGATACCTTGTTTGTAATCTTTGCAATTTGAAAAACGTTTTTCCGGATCTGATTCATTGTGTCGAAAGTAATATGTTGTATATTTCTTTGAGCTTTTGGTAAGAATCATCGGGCATCCGCATTCATGGCACTTAAAAGTAAAATGATCTCTGTAATACTGATATCCTTTTTCTGATCGTATTTCCTCCGCATCCAGAGATTCAAGCTTACTTTCTTCGGGCTGTGTAACAATATCTGCTTTTCTACTCATAATCACCTCAGAATGAACGGTTTACTTTGCAAACTGTTCTTTTTCTTCTTCAGACAGATTCATTTGGATAACATCACCAGGCTGGCAATGAATAAGGATACAGATTGTGTTCAAAGCGTCCATAGAAATATAGGCATTTTTGCGTAATGAACTAAGAGTGCTTTGTGACAAAAGCTTTTCATTACGGATCCGCTGTACCGGATAGCCAGCATCTTTCAATGCTTCAATAACATCAATCTTATATTCAATCATGAGTAACCTCTTCCAATAAGTTAGCACGTTTTGATGAAAGCCACAAAACATTTTTAGACAGCACGGGAAATCGTGTCGACAACACGGAAAACCGTGCTATACTAATAATAGAAGCACGGAAAACCGTGCTATGAGGTAACACATGGAAAATGTACCTATGAGTAACAAAAGATTTCTGACCGCAAAAGATGTCTGCATGTATATGGAAGTATCTCGGTCAATGGCATACAAGATCATCAAAGAATTGAATGATCAGCTGGAAGCGCAGGGTTACCTGACGGTTCCGGGGAAGGTAAGCCGTATCTATTTTGAGGAGAAGACTTACACAGGAAAGTCATCAGAAAGGGAGGCGGACTGATTATGCCGGCTTATAAGGGAAAGGGTAAGAATCCGTGGTTCTGTAAGTTCCGCTACAAGGATTTTGACGGAAAGACCATTTACAAGACCAAACGTGGTTTTTCAACCAAGAGAGAAGCAGTTGAATGGGAACAGGCGTTCAAGATGAAGAACAGTGGTAGCTCCGGCATGACACTGAAGATGTTTTCCGAGAAGTACATGGAGGACATGAAGGGCCGTCTGAAGCCTGATACATGCGTGATGAAGCAATCCCTTATTGATACCTGGATTGTTCCGTATCTCGGAAAATTGCCGATGAATGAGATCACGACAAGGGATGTCATGCAGTGGCAGAACAGACTGATTTCTTATGAGAATTCCAATGGAAAAGGGCTGTCTAAGAGCTATCTGAAGACAATCCATAACCAGTTATCGGCAATGTTCAATCACGGCATGAAATATTACGAACTAAAGTCCAATCCTGCAGCCTTGGCGGGAAATATGGGGACGGACAAAGAAGTGAAAAACAGCTTCTGGACCAAGGAACAATACCTTGCATTTTCTGAAGAAATGAAAGCTGAACCCATCTATTACTATGCCTTTCAGATCCTTTATTGGTGTGGTTTGCGTGAAGGTGAAATGCTGGCTCTGACACCGGATGACATTGATTTTGACAAGAAAATCATCAATGTCACAAAGACATACTACGTACTGAAGGGTAAGGAATACATTACAAAACCCAAGACCTTAAACAGTATCCGGCAGGTTTCAATGCCTGATTTCCTTGTGCATGATCTGCAGGATTATCTGAAAATGCTCTATAAACCTGAACAAAATGAGCGCATGTTTCCACTGACAAAATCTATGCTTTCAAGGGCAATGGACAGGGGATCTGCAAGTGCCGGGCTGCCCAGGATCCGCATTCATGATCTGAGACATTCTCATGTCAGTTTACTGATTCATATGGGGTGGTCTCCACTTACGATCGGTCAGCGAGTCGGTCACAGCAGTGTTTACATCACATATCACTATGCACATATGTTCCCAGATGATCAGCAAAAGCTTGCTGATTCACTGGATGAGCTGAAGAAAGGAGGTGAGTGACAATGTCAGCAAAAAATGTTGATCAGAAAGGCAGATGGCGTACCAAATTCATCGGTATCCGCATGTCCGAAGAAGAAAATGAGCAATTGGATAAGCTTGTGAAACTCTCCGGTCTGAGCAAGCAGGACTACATTATGCAGTGCGTTCTTAACCATGGGGTCGTGGTTCAGGGCAATCCACGTGTGTTTTACCAGATGAATGCACAGGTCAAAGAGCTTCTCGATGAAGTGAAAAGACTGCAGACTCTAGATCAGTTGAGTGATGAGCAAATTGAACTGATGAACACGGTGCTTAAACTGTATTCAGAACTGGCAGAACTGTCAGAAGATAAATGAAAATAGTCGTGAATAGTTATGTCTCAATAATAATATTCTGAGAAATGCTTCGTAATGATGTATGCCGGTGAATGAAGCTTGTTCATGTTCATCCATACTTATTGCGAAGCTTTTTGTTGCTCTTAGGGGTGATGCCATCCTTGACATTTCGGAGTTTCGCCATTGAAAGAAATTATGCAGGTTATCATTAATTACTCCTTTATTGAGAATGAAAAATGTATTTTCTGCAAGCTTCTGTCATTGTTGATCAGTATGACTGATGTTATGATTACCCCAGAAATACTTTATCTGGAAGAATGATCATATAGAGGAATCGGCTATGGCTACTATCAGTTACAACAGACTCTGGAAGCTTCTGATTGACAAGGGTATGAAGAAGAAGGATCTTCGTGAGGCAACGGGAATCAGTTCCAATACGGTTGCCAGAATGGGCAGGAATGAGATCGTATCTCTTGAGGTACTGGTCAAAATATGCGATGTGCTGGACTGTGATCTCGGTGATGTTGCCGAGGTGATTCACTGCAAGGAAGAATAACGGAGGCAATAGATGAAGCGAAATAAATACAGTGCAGGTGCAGTGAAATTTGCCTTCTGGTTCATGGAGTTCCGGAAGGAAGTGGAACTGCTTCAGAGCGGAAAATCCTTTGAAGAGATCAAAGTGCTCAATACACAGGGAAATCTGTTTGGTGCGCAGACACCGGCAAGATCAAAGATGATCTACAGTACGGTTACCAGATGGATCAAAGCACTTGGCAATGATTTCTATGATCTGTTTCTGGAGTCAGATATTGCTACACAGAAGTTGTTCGTGCTGTCCAGCATCATGGCAAATGATACCTTGTTCTTTGACTTCATGTATGAAGTGATCAGAGAAAAGATGTTAATAGGAAGTAATTCGTTTTACGATGCGGATATCCGAGTTTTCTTCCACAATAAACAGATACAGGATGAAGAAGTCGCAAAGTGGACGGATCAGACATTAGGAAGGCTTGGAGCCACTTACAAACAGTATTTACTGAATGCAGGAATGTCGGGTGACGGTAAGAAAGAACGTAAGATTCTGAAACCGATTTTGGATCCATCATTAGAACATTGGCTGCAGGATCATGAGATGGCAGTGATCGTCAAAGCACTGACGGGGGAGGCTTGACATGGCAGAGGAAGAGAGAATTCGCCGCCTTCGTTCATCCAGAAGAAACCTGAATGTGCGTCTTGATGAGATGGACGAGAAGATTCATCGGCCGACTTTCCGCCGGGCGGATGGCAAGGCAAATGAAGTCAATTACTGGGTCTTCGATTACGAACCGGAAGAAGAACTGAAGGTCCGCAACCGGATCAGCCAGATGAAAAAGCGGAATGAAAAAGGGACCGAAGGATTTGAACTGATCGTCTTCGATCTCTATGACATCATCATTGACTATCTGGAATCCAAGAACTTCATCGAGAAGACAGAAAAAATGGAAGAGCGGAATGGACTGGAGCGCGTTGTAAAGGCCGTACAGCGTACACTTCGCATTACCGATAAGGACAACTACCTGGTGCAGTATATCGTGGATCATACGCCGGAAAATGCCGTGGTTTTCATCACCGGTATCGGTAAATGCTATCCGCTTCTGGAGGCACCGGAGGTCTTTAACAAGGTCTTCTATAACATGCCGAAGGAATTCGCTTCCACACCGATGGTTCTGTTCTATCCTGGAACCTATACGGAGCAGGAACTCGTCGTATTCGATGAACGCAAGGAAGACAACTATTACCGGGCATTCCGGATTGCAAGATAGAGAGGAAGAAGAATATGCAGATCAGAGATATGTTTCTGAAGAATATTGACCGTGATCTTCAGGGTGTCATTATCGTAGGTCAGGATGAAAATGCCAATGTGAAGCAGGAACTCGAGGAGTATGTCGTTACCAGGGAACTGCAGAAGCATTTCGCGGACTTCTTCTCCGCTTATAAACAGGGAATCATCGGAAATACCACAAAGACCGGTGTCTGGATTTCCGGCTTCTTCGGATCCGGTAAATCACACTTGCTGAAGATCCTTTCTTATCTTCTGGAAAATAAGGAGATCGCCGGCAAGCATGCGATCGATTACTTCATCGATGACAACAAGATCTCCGATGCTTCTGTATTGGCAGACATGCAGCTGGCAGCGCAGACACCCACGGACGTCGTGCTGTTTAATATCGATTCCAAGAGCGAGTCGAATGGTAAAGAGAACAAGGATGCGATCGTCAATGTCTTCCTGAAAGTCTTCAATGAGATGCAGGAATTCTGCGGTTCGATCCCGTATCTGGCAGATCTGGAAAAACAGCTCTCTGATAAGGGAAGATATGAGGAATTTAAGCAGAAATTTGAGGACGCCACCGGGGATTCCTGGGAGAGTTCCCGCAATGACTTTGACTTCATTCAGGATGATATCGTCGATGTTCTCGCTGACATGGGCTTCATGAGTGAAGATGCGGCAAGGAACTGGTGCGAGAAGGCGTCCGGCACCTATCAGATCAGCATTGAAGACTTTGCCAAGCGTGTTAAGAAGTACATCGACAGCAAGGGCAATAGCCATCATGTTGTCTTCGCTGTGGATGAAGTCGGCCAGTATATCGGTGACAACCGTGCGCTGATGCTGAACCTGCAGACACTGGAAGAAGATCTCGGCAGAGAGTGCATGGGCAAGGCATGGATCATCGTGACTTCCCAGCAGGATATCGACTCTGTCGTGAAGGTTATCGGCAATGATTTTTCCAAGATTCAGGGACGTTTCGATACGAGGCTTTCCCTGTCTTCTGCAAACGTAGATGCCGTCATCAACAGACCTGCGTTTGAGTGATGAAATGATTGACCTGCTGAAAAGCGGGAGGATAGACAATACCCTGCTGTGTGAGCTGGCGGCGCACCCGGATTTCCCCCGGCTGATGGCTGACCTTGAAATCTATGTGAACGGAACGGCACTGAAACAGGCGCAGGGTGCAAACGCCATAGTGGACACGATGAGCGCAACTGTTATAAAAAAGCATAATCCTGGCATGAGTGATACGCAGTTAAGACAGCTTATCACCGCCCATATTGATGAGGACGAGTTTTGCCGCTATGTGATACAACGGGACATAAACGGGATTGCCCTTGCTCTGCGGGAAACACACAAGGACGATTTTTTCAGCGTCCCAGAGGATAACCCGCTAAAAGAAATGCTGGAAACTGCTGGTGAAATCGTCAGCCAGGACAGCGACACGGAACAAGCGTACTTGGCGTTTATCTGCAAACGGCTCAAGCTGAATTTTAGGAAGCTGTCAGTAGAAGAACGGAAGTGGCTGAAAAAGATTGCGGAAAAATCCGACTTGCTGAAGAATCCAAAACCGCAGAGAGGACGAAGATAAAAAATGCCTGAACGGCGGTTCTGGTTTTTCAGAACCACCATCCAGGCATTTTGTTTAGTAATAGAAAAAGGTGCAGTTGATTATTGCGTATTGTCAATCTCTCTCAAACCGGGTAGTAAAAATACGGCAAGCGCAACGATGATAATGCCAATTCCGCAAATGACAAACCATTTCTCAACTCCCAGCCGCTCCGCCAGAGGCCCGGAAATGACAAGGCCAAACGGCATGGCGAGGGAAGCGGCGCTTGTCAGTAGAGAAAAAACTCTCCCCAGATATTCTGGTTTGACCGTTTCTTGAAAAATCGCATCTTGCACACCGTAAAATGGAGCGGAAATTCCCATAACAGTACAGCACACAACAAAGACAAGAAATGCGTCTGGCGGCAAAAGCCCGGAGAGCATATTGCTAACGCCCATCAGGAGAACGGAAAGACCGATGGTGTACCGCCGTTTCTTAAAACCGCCCCAAATGCTCAGAATGACTCCGCCAAGCAGCATACCAACCGCAAAAGCAATTTCAGCGGCAGAGGCATGGGCCGGTGTTCCTTTGAAGTATGACATACAGATGAGAGGAAAAAGCGTACTGATTGGCATATAAAAGAACATATAAATTACACCAATCCAGAGCAGAGCAAAGAGGCCCCTGTTTTGCTTTAATACCACATACCCCTCTTTCATATCCTGTAAAAACTGTTGTCTTTTCGTTTCTGGACATAGTTCAGGCGTTGGTATGGACGAAATCGCAACAGTCACACAGGCAAGGATTGCACCCACAATATCTAACAATATAATTGCATTAAGAGGCCAAACAGCATATAAAAACGCTGCGGCAGCTGGACTGATAATCGCACTTACTGCTTGCATGGTCTGCGTGTAACCAGCGCATTTTGTAAGTTCCTCTTTTGGCACAATCATAGGTGTTGCTGCGCTGAATGCTGGAGAATGAAAAGCAGTTCCCGCACTTCGGATTAACAGGACAACCATAATAGACCATACGGGCAATTCCATGTAAAACGCCACCAGCGCCAGAATACCGCCAGCGGCGGCAATTATCAAATCCGCACCAATCATTACGCTTTTACGGCTGTGCCGGTCAACAAAAGCACCTGCAAACGGGCCTAAACAGGCTTGCGGCAAAAATCCAATCAGTGTTGCCGCCGTCAATATGATTGCAGAATTAGTTTTCGCAACCAAATAAAAGATAATGGCCATTTGCAAAATACCGCTGCTAATAAAGGATATTGCTTGTCCGGCAAGAAGTGTAAAATAAGTTTTTCTCCATGAATTGTTGTTTTGGGTCATAATGCGAACCTCCTTTTTTATTGCATTGTTCCTTTGTTTCTGCAATAAAAAGCAGGCGTTGTCCCACAGAGAGGGCAGACGCCTGCATAACAACAAAGCACGAAAAAACACCACGATACAGTTCAAAGACTGCTCGTGTCAAACCTACGTGTTCCTTTGCATACGCACGCAAAAATAGCCCACCATCATGTGGAAAGGTACTTCTACTTTTTATTGCTTATTAGCGTACACAAATTAACACACGTAAGCCTCCTTCCAATCTCAAACTGTCGCACAGTATAACACACATCCGATAGACTTGTCAACCATTTTTAACCTTGTTTTCCATCTTGTTTTTCCATCTCTTACGGGCAGTAGCAAAGCCAGGCGAGCCAGTCAACGGTCAAGATGAACGGCGCTTTCAGCGCCGCCGTTGACAGTCTCGCCCGTCTTTGCTAATGGGTAATCAAGGCGGGAAAGCCATTTTAGGGCTTTCCCGCCCATTTCAATTTTGGGAGAAGAAAGGCCCCAAAATGAACGAGTGCGGCCAAACACTTTTAGGGATTGGCCACCTTGTCCACCCATCCAGCGGGGCGGCGGGGAACGGTCAAGGCCGGGCGTCAGCCCATTCATTTCAGCCTTGACGGTTTCCTGCCGTCCTGCTACTTTTCCCGGAGTGTGGCCACACATCTGGTCACGGTGTCCAGAGCTTTGGTACTTTTTGTCCCATAGGCCGGGGGCGGAGGACGAGGGACGGGGGCTTTCATAATACGCCCTGTCTGCTGCTGAAATCAGCCCTTTGTTTCCGGCTTACCAGCCCCAAACAAAGCCCTGCTTTCCTGCCGCGTCAAATGCCCTTGCCCTCCCCGGCGGCAACGGTATTTTCAGGGCAACGCCGACAGAGCGTATAACACACTACACTTTGCTCCGCAAAGTCGTGTGCCAAATGGGGCGCTGCCCCCTTTGGAAACCCCCGCAACAAACAGGTGCTATGCACCCAGCCGGGAGCATAGCGCCGTTTGTTGTCAGCAGCCCGTTTCACGGTCTGCGTGTAGTTCCTTGTAAACTGACCTAAACAGCCGGTTTAATATCACTTCTGTGAGATATCCGGTTGAAGTATGTGAATACCAATCAATATTCACATGCTGAAGGAAAAATCATAAATAAAAACAAATGTGTCGGTCGGAGAAAGGACTTCTGACGCTCAAACCAATAATGAGAAAAAACTCGTTATTGACAAGACATACTCCTGACCCCATTTTGACCCCACAAAAGATGTGGACGTGATGGAAAACACGGCAATCCGTGCTTTTTGTGGGACTGACCACGACGAAAAAAATTGAAAAGCATGATATTTACAGTTGATACAATCGAGCTGGAATAGAAATATATACAATTTGTGTAATAATAGGGTAGAGTGAGCCGCGTTAGCGGCTCGACCCTCCCGTTGCACCGTACGTACGGTTTTCCGTATACGGCGCTACGTTTGTATTTACTTACGATTATTGAGGTAGTATTCCAACGGGTTGACCAGTCCTGGTCGACCTGTTTTCCTACTTGGCAGGGCCAGTACTTTTGGGCTGAGAGCGTAATTTACCACATCCATTCCACTCCTCCGATACCATCCTAGGCGTGAGT